>JANNNT010000519.1:0-10013 GCA_031398685.1 Rhodocyclaceae bacterium
CGCGCCTTTGAGGAAGTTAACTTCGAAAAATTCGACCGCGTGCGCGTGCCAAAAGTGACCTACGCCGGCATGCTGCAATACGACGGCGACTTGAAGCTGCCCCATCGCTTTCTGGTAAATCCGCCCGTCATCCTGGATACCTCGGGTGAGTGGTTCTCCAAGGGCGGCATCACGCAGTTTGCCTGTTCCGAAACACAGAAATTCGGCCACGTCACCTACTTCTGGAACGGCAACCGCTCCGGCAAGTTCGCGGGCGAAACCTATCAGGAAGTGCCGAGCGACGTGGTGCCCTTCGAGCAACGCCCATGGATGAAGGCCGCCGAAATTGCCGACGCCATGATCGAGGCGCTGAAGAGCGGCAAGTACCGGACGCTGCGCTGCAATTTCGCCAATGGCGACATGGTCGGCCATACCGGTAATTTCCGTGCGGCGACAATGTCGGTCGAGGCCGTGGATCTGGAAATCGCGCGCATCCTGCCGGTAATCGATGCGATGGGCGGCGTGGCGCTGATTACTGCTGACCACGGCAATGCCGACGAGATGTACGAGTTGGACAAGAAGACTAAACTGCCGGCGCAGAACGAGGACGGTTCGTTCAAAGCCAAAACGGCACACACCCTGAACCCGGTTCCACTGATTCTTTACGATAACGTGAGCGGCGGCAAGCTCGGTCTGAAGCAGATCGCGACCGCCGGGCTGTCGAATATCGCGGCGACGACGGCGAATCTTCTCGGTCTTGAGAAGCATGCCAAGTGGGATGAAAGCCTGCTGGAAATCAAATAGTCGTTGGGCGGCATAATGAAAAAAAGAGCAGGGTTTATCCCTGCTCTTTTTGTTTGCGGCGACGGGTTCGTGATCAGCTGGTGATGTAATTTTCCAGCTGGCCGATGATGAACTGCTGCTGGCTGATCGTTTCCTTGATCAGGTCGCCAATCGAAACAATGCCGACAACGTTATGTGCATCGTCCAGGACGGGTAGGTGGCGGAAATGTTTTTCCGTCATGATCGCCATGCATTCTTCGATGGTTCGATTCAGCGTTACGTAAATCACCTTCTCGGACATGACTTCGCTGACTTTCGTGTGTTCCGACGACTTGCCTTGCAGGACTACCTTGCGCGCATAGTCGCGTTCCGAGAACACACCCGACAGGTGCGTGCCATCAAGAACAAGCAGTGCGCCGACGTCATACTCGGCCAAGATTTCGAGTGCACGAAGCACCGTTTGATCAGGAGCAACCGAGGCAAGTTTCTTGTTCTTGCTCTCAAGGAGTTGTTTAAGTGTTTTCATGGAGCGCTCGCTTAAGGTATGGTCTGTTGGATCTGCTTTAGGTCTATCTACGAGGGCTTTGATCAGCGCAGGCCTGCAACGTAGTCGGCAACTGCCTTGATTTGTTTGTCCGAGAGCTTGTCAGCAATAGTACGCATCATCCTCTCAGGGTCATTCGACCTCTCTTCACTTCGGAAGTTCTTTAGCTGGAGCTCGGTGTATTCGGCGTATTGCCCCGAGAGGCGCGGGTACTGCGCGGGAATCCCGGCACCGGTCGGGCCATGGCAGCCAGCACAGGCCGGAATGCCGCGTTCGAAATCACCCTTGCGCCAGATGTTCCTGCCCGTTGCAACCAGTTTCTCGTCCGTCGCCATCGCTGGTTTCAGCTTCTGCTGCGAGAAGTAGTGGGCCAGGCTCATCATGTCCTCAACGCTGAGTGCGGCGGTCATGCCGGCCATGATGGGGTTGTTGCGAATGGGCGGTTTGCCTTCGGCGGCCTTGAATTCGGTCAGTTGCTTGAACAGATACTCAGCGCCTTGTCCCGCCAGAATCGGGTTGGCAGCCAGCGCGCTATTGCCGTCCACACCGTGGCAGGCGATGCAAACCGTTTCAGCGATCATTTTACCCTTGGCCAGATCGGGTTTGACTTTCGCCTCTTCGGCTGCAAGGACGGAGAAGCAGGCGGTAGTTAGAACCACGAGGGCTGTGGTGCGAATCATGTACAAACTCCTTGATGAGACGAGTGCAGAGAAGCAATTTCCCAAACCTGATATTCTATAGCACTTTAGGGCTTCTCAACGCTAGCCCCCAATCACTCCGGTTCGCTCATGCCTCTTTTCCAGAAGGCGGTTTTTCATACAACCGTCGCCAATTTACGTGATATGCCGCCTGATTCCCATCGGGAGATTGCCTTTGCCGGGCGTTCGAATGCTGGCAAGTCGTCGGCCATCAACACGCTGGCCAATCACACCCGCCTGGCCTTTGTTTCCAAGACACCCGGGCGGACACAGCATCTGAACTATTTCACGCTCGAAGAAGGGAAGTACTTCGTCGACTTGCCCGGCTATGGTTTTGCCAAAGCTCCGGAGGAAATCCGCTCGCAGTGGGAGGGCTTATTGGCGCCTTACCTGCGCTATCGCGAGCCACTGGTCGGCCTGGTGCTGATCATGGATAGCCGGCATCCGCTGACCGAACTTGATTTGCAGATGCTTGCCTGGTTTGCGCAGACCGGCAAGCCGATCCATATCCTCCTTTCCAAGGCCGACAAGTTGACCCGGCAGGAACAGGCACTGGCGCTGCGCGAAGTGCAGGCTGAGTTGGAAAAAATTGGCAATAATTTCAGCTTGCAACTGTTTTCCAGTCTGAAGAAAACCGGAGTTGCCGAGGCTGAAGCAGTGCTTGGTGGCTGGCTGGGCATGGAGTCAAAAACAGAGGCTCCGCCGCCAGTGGGCCTGCGCACCGAAAAGGCAGCACGGCTGAAGAATCGCAAGGCCATCGGCTGGAGTGCCAGAACAGCAAAGGTCGCCGGAAAATAAAAAGCCCCCGACAACGTAGTCGCCGGGGGCAAAATGCTTTGCCTAGATGCAAAGCGCCCGCTCAGGGAGATGAAGCGGGAGACGGTGTGTACCATCTGGTGATTGAGAGTGCAGTGATTTGCTGATAGTTCCCAGGTGCGGGAATTTTTTTCGGGTTTGATGCGAAAGAGTAAAAACGCCATGAATTTCAACGCGAACTTCCCGGGAACCCGCATGCGTCGCATGCGTCGTGACGATTTTTCCCGCCGTTTGATGCGCGAGTCGGTGCTGACGGCCAACGACTTGATCTACCCGGTGTTCGTCCTCGAAGGCAGCAAGCGCGTCGAGTCGGTGGCTTCGATGCCCGGCGTCGAGCGGCAGAGTCTTGACCGCCTGCTGAAAACGGCCGAGCGTGCGCTTGGCCTGGGTGTTCCCGCCCTCGCGCTATTTCCCGTGATCGATGCGACGTTCAAGACGCCGGGGGCTGAAGAGGCCTGGAATCCGGACGGCCTTGTGCCAAGGGTCGTGGCCGCACTGAAGAAAGAGTTTCCCGAGCTGGGCGTGATTACCGACGTGGCGCTCGACCCCTACACCAGCCACGGGCAGGACGGCCTGATCCACGCCGATGACCCGCGCGGCTACGTGCTCAACGATGAAACGCTTGACGCGCTGGCCAAGCAGGCACTCACCCACGCGTTGGCCGGTGCCGATGTGGTGGCTCCGTCCGACATGATGGATGGCCGTGTGGCGCGCATTCGTGCCGAGCTGGATGCGGCAGAGCAGATTTACACGCGGATATTGGCCTACTCGGCCAAGTACGCTTCCAGTTTCTACGGGCCGTTTCGCGATGCCGTCGGTTCCGCAGGCAACCTCGGCAAGGGCAACAAAAACACCTACCAGATGGACCCGGCCAATAGCGACGAAGCATTGCGCGAAGTCGCGCTCGACCTCGCCGAGGGCGCCGACATGATCATGGTCAAGCCGGGAATGCCTTACCTCGATATCGTCCGCCGCGTGAAAGACGAGTTCAAGGTACCGACCTACGCCTATCAGGTGAGCGGCGAATACGCGATGCTCAAGGCTGCCGCGCAGAATGGCTGGCTCGACGAAAAGGCCTGCGTGCTGGAGAGCCTGCTGGCTTTCAAGCGGGCGGGAGCCGATGGCATCCTCACCTATTTTGCGCTCGATGCGGCGGCTTGGCTCAAGAACTGACCGATACGCCAGGGGCTGGAAATGAAACGTTTCGGATCGTTGATATTGTGCCCGGCGGCAACTAACACCAGCGACGAAGGCCAGGCGAAAAACCGGCGTGTCGAGCTGGTGCCGAACAACTGACCGCCGAGCTCGGGCTGCGAGGCAATAAGCATGCGGTTCTTCGAGGCGCTACGCGGGATGCCAATGTTTACACGGCTTCCCGGGCCTGTTTTTGTATGACGCGTGTCGATGCGCTTTCCAGGCCGCTTCACTTCTTTGAGCGCTTTTCAAGGGTGGCAAAATGAAGTCCATATTGAAGCCCGTGGCAGCGCTAGTGCTGCTCCTGTTGAGTTTCCATCCGTGCGCTTCCGAGAAGATAACGCTCATGGTCAGCGGAATCGAGAAGCAGATTTATCTGCCTGCAAAACTGGCCGAGCAACTTGGTTATCTGAAGGAAACGGGACTAGACATTGAATTGCTGAGCGAGCCGGCCGGCAGCAACGCCGAAAAGGAAATGCTGCTCGGCGCTGCGCACGGCGTCATAGGCTTTTACGACCATACGATCAACCTTCAGGCGCGTGGGAAGATGGTGCAGTCAGTGGTGCAGTTCAGTCAGGTGCCGGGCGAGGCTATTGTTGTCTCGAAAGCGGCTGAAATGGACATTCGGTCGCCAGTCGACTTCAGAAACAAGACGCTTGGCGTAACCGGCCTGGGCTCGTCAACCAACTATCTGACCAAATACCTGGCGGCCAAGGCCGGCCTCAAAAACGGGGAATTCCGAATCCTTCCGGTCGGCGCCGGCGAGACCTTCATCGCGGCCATGAAGCAGGGACGAATCGACGCCGGGATGACCACTGAGCCGACGCTTTCCCGGCTGGTGTCGTCGGGGGCCGCCAGCGTGCTTGTCGATCTGCGCAGCCTCGCCAGTACCGAAGCGGCACTTGGCGGTTCGTACCCGGCCGCTTGTCTTTACATGCCGACGGCCTGGGTCAACGCGCACCGGGACCAGGTGCAACGAATCGTGACGGCGTTTGTCCGGACACTCGATTTCATCAGAACGCACAGTGCCGAGGAAATCGCTGCGAAAATGCCGGAAGAGTACTATGCCTCGGATCGGCGCACGTACGTTGCCGCATTGGAGACGAGCCGGCTGATGTTCACCGCAGACGGTTTGATGCCGGAAGACGGTCCGCCAACGGTGCTGAAGGTCATGAAAGGGTTTGACAAAGCGGTTCAGGGCAAGTCGATTAATCTGGCCAACACGTTCACAAACAGTTTTGTGAACGCCGCGCGGCCATGAACGGGCAAGCGACTCGTTCAACTGGCTGAGGTGGTTTGGCCTTCCTTGCCGTTGGCGGATAGCGGAAATTCGATTGTGACGTGCAGCCCGGTGCCGCTGGCGGGGCTGCCCAGCGATATCCTGGCCGCAAGGGCATCGCAGATCTCCTTGACAATTGCCAGGCCAAGCCCGGAACTGTTGGCCTTGGATTCATCGATCCGAAAGAAGCGCTCAAAGACCTTTTGCCGAAACTCCTCCGGAATTCCGACGCCGTCATCGGCCATGAGGAACAGCGCGTGATCGCCCTGGCGGCGTAGCGAGATGGTGACTGTTCCCGGCTTGTTCATGTGCTGGATTGCATTGCCGATCAAGTTGGAAAACACCTCGTGCAACAGCCGCGTGGATGCGGCGACACGCAGCGTTTCGTCAAAGTCATCGACCCCCAGTTCGATCTGACTCTGTTGCGCCAGCGGCGCCATCTCTTCAATGACTGAGGCGATGATTTCCGACAGTCGACTATCGTCGACAGGGTGCCGTTCCTGCTTGGTCTGCTCGATGGAGGCCAGGACCAGCAACTGGTTGATGACTCGCGTGCAGTTCGTCAGCGTTTTCTGGATTGCTTCAAACACTTCTCCGTGTTCATTGTTGTAGCAGACCGCGCTCTTGCCGAAATTGATCTGCGTCGCGATGATCGCGAAGGCGTTGCGCAGATGATGTGCGGTATTGGCGACGAAGCGCTCGTAAGACATCAGGGTGTGATCGAGTCGTGCGACGTAGTCATTCAGGGCGTGGATAAAGGGGCCAAGCTCGGTCGGGGCGTCGTTTTCGTCCAGCCGCTCAAGCGACCCGGAGCGGCGCTGCAGCAGCGTCCGGCTGAAGCCTGCCAGCGGTCTGAACGTCCACCGAAAGGCGATGACCAGCGAAAAAATGGTGATCGCGAACAGGATCAGGTGCCCGCGTATCGTTGACTGGAGCAGCCCGTTCCTGAATTCATGGTGACCGCGCAGGGTTTGCGCCACCTGAGTGATAGCAAAGTCCTCGGAAGATGAATTGGGCAGGGCGTGGGCGTAGGCGATTACGCGAACCGCTTCCCCTTGCAGGATGGTCTGGAAGTATTCCTCTTCGTCAATGGACAGCGCACCCGCATAAGGTGCCACTTCGTCATCGCCCGAAATCAGCCGTCCGTCCTTGCTGCGTACCGAGTAGAGAACCCGATCCTTGTGCCGGCTCTTGAGCAACTCAAACGCTGCTGGGGGAATGCTTATTTCGTAGTCGCCGTCGGTGGCGACAAGCTGCTCGGAAATTATCTTTGCCGAACCGTAGAGCAATTGTTGCTGAACCAGAGTCGCGGTGCGTTCCGTGCTCTGGTAGGCCACTAGCAGATCAACAACGATCAGTACGACGGTGGGCAATAACACCCACAAGGCCAGACGGCTTTTCAGGCTCCGTACTCGGAGCAGCCTATTCCGCTGCATGGGTCAGCATGTAGCCAAGTCCGCGCAACGTGACGATCTGCACGCCGGTATTCTCGATCTTCTTGCGCAGGCGGACGATATAGATTTCCAGCGCCTTCGGCGACACCGTGTCGTTCAGGGTAAACAGACTGTCCGCCAGTTCCTTCTTCGATACGGTCTTCCCCGGTTGCCGGATCAGGGCTTCGAGAACCGCATGTTCGCGCGGTGTCAGCGTCAGGTCGAGGCCCGAGCAGCGGAATATCTTCGAATTCGTGTCGTAGTGCAGGGCTCCGCAGGTCAGCACCGGATTGGTCTTGCCGCTTGAGCGGCGCAGGATCGAGCGCAGGCGCGCTTCAAGTTCCTCAACATTGAAGGGCTTGACCAGGTAATCGTCGGCCCCGAGATTCAGATGCCCGATGATGTCGTTCAACTCGTCCTGGGCGCTGATGATCAGCACGGGAACGTCGTCGTTCTTGCTGCGCAGGCTCTTCAGGACGGCCTGGCCGTTCTGGTCGGGCAAGGTCAGGTCCAGCAGGATGGCGCTATAGCGTTGCGTTAGTAAAAGATGCAAGGCCTCTTTGACGGAGAACGCTTGCTCAACGGCATAACCGGATCGGTTCAACAGCTTGGTCAGCCAGAACGACAGTTCGCGGTTGTCTTCTACGAGCAGTAGCTTCATGAATTGGGCCGGTGATCCAAACGACAGCCTGGGTGGTGCTTGTGCTGAATGCGCAGTATGCCATGCCTCATGTCGCCCTCTGCCAGATCAAAGGGGCCTTTTCGCGTCCCCTCGTGTGCTGAAGGCAAATAGAAGGCTTGTTGCTCGTAGATTGCTGGCTGGGTTGCCGGTTCGCACGCGTACCGAAAGGCTGGCAGCCCGGTCACAGCAGCACTTTGGGGGAGTCGCCGGAAAAACGTTGATTCATCGGATTTCGGCACATGTGTAACAAGTTCAAGGAGGTAATACCATAATGAGTGAAAGTACACTGGCCATCGCCGGTTTCGCAATGATCACCGTTTTCATGTATCTGATCATGTCCAAGCGCATCTCGGCCATGAATGCGCTGATTTTGATTCCAATCATTTTTGCGGTCGGGCTCGGCTTCTACGACGCAAAACTCGGCAAAATGATGTTCGATGGGGTCAAGAAGGTGGCGCCGACCGGAATCATGATCTGCTTTGCGATCCTGTTCTTCGGCATCATGATCGACGCCGGCCTATTTGATCCCATCATCGAAAAGATCCTCAAATTGGTTCACGGCGACCCGATGAAGGTTTGCGTCGGTACGGCCATCCTGGCGGCCTTTATTTCGCTCGATGGCGATGGTTCCACAACGTATCTGGTGACCTGCTCCGCCTTGCTGGCCGTGCATCGCCGACTCGGAATCAACCCAATTATCCTGCCGTCACTGGCGCTACTGGAAAACAGCGTCATGAACATCATCCCGTGGGGAGGGCCGACGGCTCGTGTTATGGCGTCGTTGAACGTCGAAGCCTCTCAGGTTTTCGTTCCAATGATCCCCGGCATGGTCCTCGGTACCCTGTTTGTCTGTTTCATGGGCTATCGCTGGGGTTTGAAAGAGCGCGCACGCCTTGGCGTGCTTGACATCAGGCATGAGGCAGGCCATGTCACCGTAGCCGAGGACTCTGAGGCCGACAAGCTGAAACGTCCGGAAAAGTTCTGGATCAATGCCGTTCTTGTTGCGGTCCTCATGTTCTGTCTGATGAAAGAAGTGCTGCCGCTGGCCATCCTGTTCATCACCGGAACAGCGCTGGCTCTTCTGATCAACTACAAGAATTCGGAACAGCAAGCGCGTATCGCAGCCAACGGTGCCAATGCCATGCCCGTGGTTACCATGGTCTTTGCGGCCGGTATCTTCATGGGTATTCTGGCTGATACCAAGATGGTCGATGGCATGGCCAAGATGATCATCGCTGGCATTCCGGAATCGATGGGACCGCATTTCGCATTCATCACGGCGCTGATCAGTCTGCCGGGCACCTTCTTCATGACCAATGACGCCTTCTACTTCGGCGTTCTGCCGGTCCTCGCCAAAGCCGCTGCAACGTACGGTATTGACGCTGCAGAAATGGGGCGTGCTGCGTTGATCGGACAAGGAGCGCACCTGCTCAGCCCGCTGGTTCCTTCCACCTATCTGCTGGTCGGTCTGAACAAGGTTGAGTTTGGTGATCTACAGAAATACGCACTGCTTCCAGCGATTGGCGTTTCCCTGATCTGGCTGGCAACGGCAGTCGTACTTGGTTTCATCCACCTCTGAGCATGTACTCATGGCTTCGGTCGGGCAGTCCGCCTGGCTGAAGCTGCCGCTTCGATACAGTCAATGAGAAGCGGGCTGAGACGCAATAAACACGCGGTTCTTCAAGGCGCTGCCTGGGGAGCCAATGATTACGCGGCTTCCCAGGCATGCCTTTGCTGATCGCCTGTTCATGCGCTTCCTGGACGTGCTCGGCGAAATAATCGAACGGCCAGGGTTGCCACGATCACCGAGAATCCAACCCTGAGAGCCAGGGCGCCCACCGAGGTCGCCTATCGACGCGGGTTCCAGGGCAATTGCCAACGGACAATTGTTCCTATTCGGCGTGCCAGGCGCTTTTCGCGGCGAGAGTAAAGTACGTCAGCGCTTCAATCCCTTGATCCAGACCGAATACAGCTGGTCGGCAAGACGGCGCATGGCCGGGAGGCGAGCCGATGTTTCCGCTTGCATCCGTTCCGGGGTTTGCACTGTCGAGGGCAGTACGTCGAGGCCAAGCACCTCGGCGCTCCACGACCGGCACCACTCGTCGATCATCGCAACGTTCATTTCGACATGGCACTGCATCGCCAGATGCGGGCCGAGCACGAACATCTGGTTGCTACAGAACGCGTTGGTGAGGATACGTTGAGCTCCGGGCGGAATGCTGAATGTCTCTCCGTGCCACTGAAAAACGGTCGCTTCGCCACCGCTTTCGTCGAGCAGATTTCCCAGCCAGAGACGGGCGCCGGGGTTGTTTTCTGCCCGGACATGCCCCCAGCCGATTTCCTTGACCGGGCTTGATGTGATGCGGCCACCCAGTGCTTTGCTGATCAATTGGCCGCCCAGGCAATGGCCGATGACCGGGATGCCTTCGGCGACGGCATGGCGAATCAGCGCGCACACCGAAGTGATCCATGGCAACGGATCATTGACGCTCATCGGGCCACCCATCAGGCAAAGGCCGGAGAAGGCATCGGTTTGAGTAGGCACGGGCTCGCCTTGGTCAACGGCGATGAGTTGCCAGGGAATCGAGTGCTGGTCGAGGAAGGC
>JANNNT010000528.1:0-1708 GCA_031398685.1 Rhodocyclaceae bacterium
ACAGTCGATCCAGATCATCGAGAAGCGCGTCAACGAACTTGGCACGGTCGAGCCGCTGATCCAGCGGCAAGGCGTCGACCGCATTCTGGTCCAGGTCCCGGGCTTCCAGGACCCGGAGCGCCTGAAAGGAGTCATTGGCAAGACCGCCAAGATGGACTTCCGGATGGTCGATGCCACTATTTCGCCGGATCAGGCGCAGCAGGGGCGCCTGCCGCCGGAATCGGAACTGCTGCCGAGTTCGCAGCCGCCGAAGACGCCGGTTGTCGTCAAGAAGCAGGTACTCGTCTCCGGCGCCGACCTGATCGATGCGCAGCCGGGCTTCGACCAGAGAAGCGGCGAGCCGATCGTCAGCTTCAAATTCAACACCTCGGGCGCGCGGAAATTCGCGCAGGCGACATCAGAGAACGTGAACCTGCCGTTCGCGATCATACTCGACAACGAGGTGATTTCGGCACCGGTCATCCGTGAGCCGATCACCGGCGGGCAGGGGCAGATTTCCGGCAGCTTCACGGTGCAGGCGGCCAACGAACTGGCGCTGCTGCTCCGCGCCGGTGCCCTGCCGGCGCCGCTGGCCGTGATCGAGGAGCGCACCGTCGGTCCCGGCCTCGGCCAGGACTCGATCGAGAAGGGCGAGCTGGCGGCCTATGTCGGCTCGATCATGGTCATCGTGTTCATGCTGCTGACCTACCGGCTGTTTGGCGTGTTCGCCAACATAGCGGTTGCCATCAACGTCGCGATGATCTTCGGCATCCTGTCGCTGCTGAACGCCACGCTGACGCTGCCCGGCATCGCCGGCATCGTGCTGACGGTCGGCATCGCGGTGGACTCCAACGTGCTGATCTACGAGCGCATCCGCGAGGAACTGCGCGGCGGACGCAGCGCGATCAACGCGATCGATGCCGGCTTCCGGCGCGCGCTGTCGACGATTCTGGATTCCAACATCACCACCTTCATCGCCGCCGCAGTGTTGTTCATGATCGGCACCGGGCCGGTTCGCGGCTTTGCCGTAACACTCGGCATCGGCATCATCACCACGGTCTTTACCGCGTTTACGCTTACCGCCCTGATCGTCGCGACGTGGGTGAGATTGAAGCGGCCGCAGACCGTGCCGATTTAGGGAATGAGCCGGCTGTGACAAATTATATCCTCATCGGACTCGGTGTCCTGATTGCCGTGCTGACGGTGGTCGCCTGCTTCGGCTGGCTGCCGTCGCTGCGAATCGTGCCCGACGACACCAAGTTCGACTTCACCCGATTCCGCCGCATCAGTTTTCCGATCTCGGCGCTGCTCTCGATCGTCGCGATCACGCTGTTCTTTACCCACGGGCTGAATTTCGGCATTGATTTCAAGGGCGGCACGCTGTTGGAGGTGCAGGCCAAGTCCGGCTCCGCCGACATCGCGGCAATGCGCAGTACGCTGAGCGGCCTCGGACTCGGCGACGTTCAGCTGCAGCAGTTCGGCGGACCCGCTGACGTGCTGATCCGGGTGGGCGCGCAGCCCGGCGGCGACGCTGCCCAGCAGGTGGCCGTGCAAAAAATCCGCGGCGCGCTCGGCGAGGCCGTCGAATACCGCCGGGTCGAAGTGGTGGGGCCGCGGGTATCCGGCGAATTGCTGGCCAAGGGCATGCTAGGCCTGATGCTCGCGATCTTCGCGATCCTGATCTATCTCTGGTTCCGGTTCGAATGGCAGTTCGCGCTCGGCGCCATGA
>JANNNT010000541.1:0-1795 GCA_031398685.1 Rhodocyclaceae bacterium
ATTCGCCAATTGCTGACCTACGCCAAGCCGGCACATGCCCAGATTGCAGCCGTGGACATCAACGCCGTGCTGAGCGAAACCCTGGAGGGCTACCGGCACGATCTTGAACGGCAGAAAACGGCTGCCCGCCTCGAACTCGCCCCAAACCTGCCGCCGGTACGCGGCGAGGCGGCGATGTTCGGCCAGTTGATCGGCAGCTTGATCGCCAATGCCAGCGAGGCCATGCGCGAAGGGGGCGAGATTGTACTGGGATCCCGTCTGGACCCCGCCGGTGGCCTCATTGTCGAAGTCATCGACAATGGGCCGGGCATGTCACAGGAGAACGCCGAAAAGGTGTTCAAACCCTTTTTTACAACCAAGCAAAAAGGCTTGGGGCTTGGGCTGCCGCTCGTACGGAGGGTGATCGAACGGCTCGGTGGTGCGGTGGACTTCGAAAGCGAACCCGGCAAAGGTACCCGAGTTCGCCTCCATCTGCGCGCCCACGGTGACAGAATTGAGGAACGCAAAGCATGAGCCATGCACTGTTGATCATTGAGGATGAAACGGTTCTTGCCAAGAACATCAAGATCTATTTCGAGCGCTCCGGGTATGAGGTGCGGGCCGCCATCAGCGCCGAAGAGGGTCTGCGCCAGCTCGCGGTCTTCAAACCCGACGTGGTGCTCCTTGACTACCAGCTGCCCGGCATGAACGGAATCGAGATGCTGGCGGCACTGCGCAAGGCCGATCCAGAGATCAAAGTGATCATGCTCACCGGACAAGGCAGCGTCGACCTGGCCGTCAAGGCCATGAAACTTGGCGCGACGGATTTCCTGACCAAGCCGGTGGTGCTGGAAAAAATGCGCGTGCTGGTCGAAAAACTTTTCAGCGAAGAGCGGACCGGGCAGGCGCTGTCCTACTATCGCAACCGGGAAAGTCGCGACAGCGGGATCAGCCAACTGATCGGCGAGTCGACGCCGATGAACGAACTCAAGGCGACGATGAGCCGCCTGTTGGCCGCCGAGGCGGCGCTCGGCGACGATGAGCCTCCGGCCGTCCTGATTACCGGAGAAACCGGCACCGGCAAGGAAGTTCTGGCCAAGGCGCTGCATTACGATGGGCCACGCCGCTCGGGCCCGTTCATCGAGCTAAACTGCGGAACCATTCCGGCACAACTCCTCGAATCCGAGCTGTTTGGCTATGAGCGCGGGGCATTTACCGATGCCAAAGTGAAAAAAATCGGCCTGGTCGAGGCGGCCGATGGCGGCACCCTTTTTCTTGACGAGGTCGGCGACATGGGCCTCGCCCTGCAGGTCAAGCTACTCAAACTGCTGGAGGAAAAGATCGTGCGCCCGCTTGGCAGCGTGCGTGGCCGCAAGGTCAACGTGCGCATCGTCGCGGCAACGCACCAGCCGCTGATGCAGCTTATTGCCGACGGACGTTTCCGCTCCGACCTCTACTTCCGACTGCGTATCGTGCAGTTGACGCTGCCGCCGCTGCGCGAACGTGGCGACGACATCCTGCTGCTCGCCCGCTACTTCCTTGGGCAGCAAGCCGTTCGCTACGGCAAGGGCGGTTTGCGCTTTGGCGCCGATGCCGAAGCGG
Source organism: Rhodocyclaceae bacterium (assembly GCA_031398685.1). GTDB lineage: Bacteria > Pseudomonadota > Gammaproteobacteria > Burkholderiales > Rhodocyclaceae > Propionivibrio. Next base: position 1,582 of record JANNNT010000541.1, read on the forward strand.
CCCTGCTCAGCCACCGCTGGCCAGGCAACGTTCGCGAGCTGCGAAATCTGGTCGAACAGACCGTGCTGCTGGCCAGCGAACCCGTCATCCGTGCAGCTCACATGGCTTTCTTTATCATGCCGGCCGTGACCGCTGACTGGGCAGGCTCACCCACCCCGCGGGGGAATGCCGCGGCAGGCCTGCATCTTGACGATGTGGAGCGTGATCTCATTAC
>JANNNT010000567.1:0-15087 GCA_031398685.1 Rhodocyclaceae bacterium
GGGTGGGCGAGCGCTGGCGAATCCGTTTTACCGGATCTCGATCTTCAATCTGCATTCCCTGATCGTTGCCTTGATGGTGGCGTTGGCGGGATGCGCCACAGCTGACCGCGCCCCCGACCTGACTCCGCCGGTTCAGATCCCGGAGAGTACCTGGTGGCAGGTCGATAGCGACATAAGCGCCGCGTCGCTAGCTGCGACAGGATCCGCCAGGAACTACGCACGCGGCGCCATGGAGAACTGGAGGAGCCGCGTCAACCAGCGCACCGAGGCCGACTTCATTCCGTGGTTCACAGGCTACTGGACCCAGCAATGGCTGGCGGTCAAGGTGGCCTGGTACAAGCTGGGCACCGGGGAAGGCACCGATCCGGCCGTAAAACGACTGGCTGGCTATCTGCAGGAGCAATACCGCGATCGCGTGCTGGACCCCGTCGCCAGGGAGATCGATCCCAACGTGGTCAGGGGGCAAGCGACGAAGCTCTACATCCAGCGCCTCGGCGAACAAGTTCAGGGAATCCCGCGGCGCCACGGTGTTCCTCCAGATCAATTCGACCGGCGGCTCAAGGACATTCCCGCGATTGCGCTGGCGCCTCCACCAGCCCACAGCGCTTCGCTCTACCAGATGGTCCACGCCGATCCGATCGCCAGGCTGCCGGCCTATGTGGCGCTGATCGATCAGATCCGCAAGGACGCTGGTGGCGCGGGGGCCGGGCCATCCGAGGCCAGGATATCGTCATTGGCGAAACAGACCAGCGAAAAACTGGTGGCCAGGCTCGCCACCAGCGGTGGCGCAAGCGCTGCCGCAGTGGCGGTCGGCGGCGTTGCAGGCCTGATGATTTCTCTGGGCGCGGCCGGTTTCGGCGCGATCGCGCACGAGAAGGAACGGCCGGGAATGGAAGCGCAGCTTCGAGAAAACCTGAATGCCGCGTTGGACGAGATGTGGCTTGGCCTGATGGATGATCCCGCCACCGGGGTGATGGCCGGGGTCTATTCCCTCTCCGGACAGATCGAGGGAAGTCTCGCCAAAACCCTGACCCAAGCGATTGAATTCGAACCGCTACCGCGAGAAGTCCCTCTGTCAATCGAGCAAGCAATCGAGCAAGCTCTTCAGGGCGAATAAGACGAAGTCCTGGCCGACGATGGGTACCCGGATGAATAAGCCGACACGTCCGCTGACCGGCATTTTTCCCCGCACCGGGAATGGGATGGGAATCGCCCCGAGTTCAATCGACCGTCTTGATCGAAGGTCGGCTTGGTCCGCGCTTCCACCAGTCGAGGCCGTATTCACAGGTGCAAACTATTCGGTCTTTCCGGTGATCCAGACTTAAGGAATCAAAGGGGCCAGGCTCACTTCAACTCGATATCTTATGAAAATAGATCTGGTCCACAGAGCAGTTGCTGCGTGAAATGTGAGCCTGGCCCCTTTAATCCCTAACGGAAGAAGGCCCGGAGCAACAACGTGGTCGCCATCAAGGCACTGGCACACAAACTAGCGCGAGCCAGCTTCCATATTTTGAAGGAGAAGAAGCCATTTGACATGAAGCGCTGCTTCGCATGAGTAACGACGGCGACCGGCAAGACCGGATTTGGGGACTGGAGCCACAGCCATTTGGTCTGAATGGGAGGCGGGTTCGCCGTCACCGATTTGCAGTAAAAGCGGATCGCCCACAACGTGAGCCATCAAAGGATTGGTGCCGGAACACTGGCAACCACGGGTCTGTGATTAACCCATTGGACACGGTGCGGCACCAACGTTCTTCTGGGGCGGCAAGGCCGCCAGGGCGACAGGCAGCGTCATCGCCGCTCGCTTGATCCTGATGGATGTCTGGCGCGATTCGTTCGCAGCCATGATTTGAAGAAACGGGCGTGATCAACTCACTGCAAACGGAGTAGAAGAGAGTTACAAAACCGGCGGCTCGCGCCGCCATGGAATCGTTTACTCGCTTGACACGGGCCGGCTAATGGGTGTCCCCTATTGCCCTGGTGCTCATGGGGATGGGCGTCAGCTTTCAACGAAAGGAGTCCGAAATGAATGCTACTACCGTTGCGGTTGATTTAGCCAAAAGCGAGTGGTTAGGCCGCATCACGGATAAGTAAGCCATTTGTTCTCACGCAAGCAATGAACTTCTCAGCTTCAATTGGCAACACGCGGTCACAAAGTTGATAGTTGATAACAGCTCGCACCAGCATGAGAACAGCGGCCTCGTCGTCGAAGGTAAATCGATCTTCTGCCGGTGCCTTCGCATGCTTTAGTGAATTTCTCAGTTTTGATGCCCGAGAGCAAAGCTCTTCTCTTGTAAGGTCCAGACCACGGCGAAGCGCTTCGTCGTACATGATTCCTAAAATATTCTTCTTTCCTTCGCGCCTTAGGATGTTTCCGCATATCTCTTCAGCCGCTCCCGCGAGAGTCATAACGGAGAGCAGATCACCATGAAGAAAGAACAGGTCACAGGCAGTACAAATTTGCCGTTTAGCGGCCATTAGTTTGGTGATTGCGTATTGAGCCATTTCGACCGCGCCTAACGAATAGCGTTTATCCGCCGACGCTGGCGAGTTGGAAGGGAGCGCGGAGTCATATCGGCGAATAAACCTTGTTGGACGGAACCGCCGCGAGGGCGGAGGTTATGGGGATTGTAAGGAGGGCGCCCGGGAAGTCAATCGCTTGGCATGGAGGCGGGAGACGGGGGAATCAGAAGCGAGAAGTGGAATGGGGTAAGTTTCATCGAAACCCAGGCATTCAATCCGGGATTTCCGACTGAACGGACGACGTGGGCTGGCGAGCGCGCAAGGCTCACCGGGAGTGACACCGGCATCGCTCCGATCCTTGTTTGACAAGAGGCCCGCCGGTCTCATGGCGGACCCCGTGGGTTTGGCGGATGGCGTTCGGGCCGGAGCGTTGCCACGACGCGGAACTGACCGCAACCGCAGTGAGGGCAGCGCAAAGCCTCGGCACGCCTGATCCGACGCAGGAAATCCTCGACTGATTCAATGACCGCCGGATCAGGGGGCGGCCTGCCCAGCGCCTCCCGGGCGGCCGCCAACCCCACTTTCTTTCGTGCCGGCGACTACAGCCCATCGTGCCGGATACGCTTGAAACCCGCCGGCAGAACATGGTGCAAGAAACGATCAATGACCTCAACGCCCGGCAAGCGGACGACCCGCTTCGTGCCGGATTCCGGATGGGCGCGCACCCGGAAGACTACCTCGCCCGCGTCGATTTCCACGATCCGCTCATTCGAGATCGCCACCCGATGCGTATACCGGCCGAGGTACTCCAGTACCGCCTCGCCGGTGTTTGACAGGGCCCCACTCGCGACCAGCGCATGCCGGTGCACATGCCGCCCCAGATCCTGCTTCCACGTCTGCAGGATCAGCAAGAACGCCGGGACGTCGCCCAAACGCGGGTTGGCGGCAAACTCCGTGAGCGTGGCCGAGACGGCACCAAATAGCGTTTTGTTGGGCGGAATACTTGGGCAGAAATCAGCACAATAGAGATCACCTTTGGTTGGCAAATGCATCGGATCTTATTCGTTCCCCGTAGAAAACGGTTTTGTCCGGTATTCCAACGGACTGCAGCCGAGTTCGCGACGAAATACGGCGTACATGTATTGCAGGGTCGTAAAGCCACTGCGTTCGGCTACTTCGGCACAGGATAGCTCGCTGTTTCGAAGCTGATTGCAGGCGAGTTGCAGTTTGAACGCCAGGATTTCGTCATGTACCGTGCTGTTGAACTGGCGGCGGAAATGGCTTTCAAGCGTCGTACGGGAAACACCCACATAGTCGGCGACCTGCGCTACCTTGGCCCCTTGCGCGGCAAACTGCCGGATGTAGTGCAACGCTCGCATCACGTACGGATGGCCGATCGGGCGATGGCGGGACGAGGCTTGCGGATTGACCCCCTCGGGCGGAACCAGAACGCGGAGATTGGCTAATGGCGCACCGGTCAGCTTGCGATGCAGCATTCCAGCGGCGATCTTGCCCATTTTTCGCGTGCCATGTGCGACGGAGCTGATCGGAATTCGTGTCAGCAGGCGCAGCAACGGATCGTCGTCGATGCCCATGATGGCCACTTCCTCCGGCACGGCAATGTGATCCATGATGCAGGCCTGCAGGATTTGCCGCGCCCGGGCGTCTGTCACGGCGATTACGCCAATCGGCTTGGGCAATGATCGCAGCCATTCGATGATGTTGTCGATGATGGGGCCCCAGTCGTTGGCAAACGTCGCGAGCCCGTTGAACACCTCGGCCTTCAACCCGTCCGCTTCGACTCGCTGCCGGAAGCTCGTCTCCCTTTCCTGAGCCCAACGGCTAGTTGGGGCAGGGGGCATGCTGTACAGCGCGAACCGTTGCAACCCCATGTCGATCAGGTGCTGGTACGCGAGTCCGACAAGCTGGTCGTTGTCCGTCGCCACATACGGAATGCCCGGTGGATAATCCGATTCGCGCTGGTACGATCCGCCGACGCCGACCACAGGAATGTGTCCGTCGCCCAGCACGCTTACCAACTCCGGGTCGTCAAAATCGGCGATCACCCCATCGCCTGGCCAGGCGAGAACGCTTTGCGGGCGAGAGCGAAATTCCTCATAGAGCACCATGTCCCAGGTCAAGCGCGTTGCCCGCGTGTAGTCGCAGATGCCTGCAATGACGTCGCGGCCGTACGCGCCCTTGGCCTTGATCATCAATGCAACACGAAACGTCTCACGCTTTCCGGTTCCCATCATGCCTCCTGTTTACGCCCTCAGCCTCCCCGCCAGACGGGCATTTCGCGAAAGTATAGGCTGTAATTCGCGAGATACCAGTATTTACGACAATGCGTAGAGTCCTGTTAAAAAACGTAACGCCGGTTTGCAAATGAACAAGCGTAGGATTTGTCTCCGATGGGGCGCGACTGAAAAAAGGCAGTGTCGGTATCAAGAACCTTTTGTCATCCCCGGACGCTCGAAAAATACGGCAATCTTCAAGAGAGGGGAACACAATGAATTTCAGCAAGCTCGCGGCACACGTGGCGCTGGCCACCTCGGCGCTGTTTGTTCAAGGCGTACAGGCGGACACGGTAAAAATGCTGTCGATAGAACCGAACATCCAGGCCGGCAAGGATTTTTACGTCAATGCCAAGAAAGACTTTGAAGCCAAGAACCCCGGGACGACGATTCAGCTTGAGTTCCTCGATGATGCTTCGTACAAGTCCAAACTGCCCACCTTGTTGCAGTCGAGCGCTCGCCCCGACGTGTTCTTTACCTGGACTGGCGGCGTTTTCCAGGAACAGGCGAAGGCCGGTATCCTCAAGGACATATCGGCCGACGTGAACGCCGGCTGGAAAGACATGTTCTCGCCCGGTGGCATGAGTGCTCTGAACTACAAGGGCAAGTACTATGGTGCGCCAATGTATGCTGGGGCCGTCGTCCTCTGGTACAACAAGAAGCTGCTGGCGCAGGCCAAGGTTGACCCGGCCGCGATCCAGAGTTGGGACGACTTTCTCGGCGCTGTCACCAAAATCAAGGCTGCCGGAATCACGCCTATCGTTGCCGGCGGCAAGGACAAATGGCCATTGGCTTTCTATTATGGCTACCTCGCGACACGTATTGCAGGCGCAGAAGGCATCGCCAATGCCGACGCTGGCAATGGCGGCGGCTTTGATAGCCCGGATTTCGTTCGTGTCGGTACCGAATTCAAGCGTTTGGTTGATCTGCAGCCCTTCCAGCCCGGTTTCATGGATACCAACAACAACAAGGCAGCCGGGCTATTTGGCGATAGCAAGGGGGCGTTTCACCTGATGGGTAACTGGCTGTATGGCAGCCAGCAGAAGAACTCAACCTCAGGCAAGGGCTTGGCGGATGACGAACTCGGCTTTATCCGCTTTCCGATTTTCAAGGATGGCAAGGGCAAACCGACCGATACATTCGGCGGTATCAACGGCTGGTTGGTGACCAAGGATGCGTCACCCTCGGCCGTAAAATGGCTCAAGCACCTCCTGAGCAAGGAAAATCAGATCGAAGGTGGGCGTCTGGGTCTGTGGCTGCCGATCGCCAAAGGTGCCGGCAGCGGAGTCGAAAACCCGATCATCCGTCAGGCAGTCGCTCAGTTTGACCAGTCCGAGCACCACCAGTTGTACCTGGATCAGGCGCTCGGAGCCAGCGTCGGTGCGACGCTCAATGACGTCACGACGGAAATCGCCACCGGCGAGATCACGCCTCAGGAAGCGGCCAAACGCGTCGAAGAAGCGCGCAAGATGCGCTAACGCCAAGGTGCCGAAATACCGTCACCCTTGCGCAAGCCTGGGTGACGGGTCAAGACGCCAGCCCAACCGTCGTCTGCCCAGTATCCTCAACTTTTAATTGAACCGGAATGATGTCACCCACATCCATCCCACCGACGTCGCCTGCGCCACGCCCCTCGGCACTGTCGCGCATGTATCGCGACGGGAAGCTTGGCGCGATCGCAGTTTTCCTGCCCCCAGCGCTGTTGCTATTCACGCTTTTTGTGGTTGTCCCGATCATCAATGCGGCCGACCTCAGTCTGTACAAGTGGAGTGGCTTCGGCGAGGTCACCGATTACGTCGGACTGAAGAATTACGCTGCGCTGCTCTCGCACTCGGTGTTCCATCAGTCGATGTGGAACTCGGTCAAAATCATTCTGGCGTCAATCGTTCTGCAAATCCCGCTGGCGCTCGGCTTGGCGCTGCTGATTTACCGCAAGACGCCGACCAACACCCTGTTCCGCCTGATATTCCTCGCGCCCTACATCCTTGCGGAGGTCGCCTCCGGATTGATTTGGAGTTTCATATTTGACGGCGATTATGGTATTTCAGCGCAGATCTCGTCGGCGCTGTCGATTGATCCGTTCTATATTCTCGCCGACAAACGCTTCGCTTTTCTGGCGATCATCACCGTTATCGTCTGGAAGTATTTCGGTTTCCACATGATGATCTTCATCGCCGCGCTACAGGCTGTCCCCGCCGAACTCATCGAGGCCGCCGAACTCGATGGAGCCAGTCCGACCCAGGTTGTCCGCTACGTCAAACTGCCGCTCGTCGCCCATGCACTCAAGCTCAGTGTGTTCTTCGCCATCATCGGTTCGCTCCAGGTCTTCGACATCATCATCCCATTGACCAACGGCGGGCCGTCCAATTCGACGCACTCGATCGTGAGCTACCTCTATACCTTCGGCCTCACCCGCCTCAGCGTCGGCTACGGCAGCGCCGTCGGCGTCGTGCTGTTCCTCTTTTGCATCTTCACGGCGCTTACTTACAAGCGCATCGTTCTCCGCGAAGGGAAAAAGCCATGAGCCGTCCGACTGGACTCGGCAGTCTGTCGCGCGCCGCCGCGCTCTCGGTAGCCGCCGCCTTTGTCATTCTCCCGCTATTGGCCACCTTTCTCGGAGGTTTCAAAACAATCGGCGAATTGCGTGGCTCGCCGTTCGGTTTGCCGCCGGAATGGCACACCGAGTACTACATGGGCATCCTGACCAACCCGGTCTTCTGGTCGTACCTTAAAAACTCGCTGTTTGTTTCGCTCAGCGCCGTCGTTATCACGCTGCTGTGCGCATCGATGGCGGCCTACGTCTTCGCGCACATCCGCTTTTTCGGCTCGAAGATGCTCCTCTCCTACCTGCTGCTCGGCATGATGTTTCCGTTCGCCACGGCCATTCTGCCGCTCTTCATCATGATCCGCGACCTCGGGCTGCTCGACAGCTATCTTGGCGTCATTCTGCCGCAGGCCGCGTTTTCGTTGGCCTTTGCCATCGTGCTCTTCAAGAGTTTCTTCGAACAACTGCCGCACGAGCTGTTCGAAGCCGCCTATGTGGATGGTTGCGGCTACATCGGCTTTTTCTTCCGTTTCACCCTGCCGCTGTCGACGCCGATTCTGGCCACCGTTGGCACCTTCGTCTTCGTGCAGAGCTGGAACAACTATCTGCTGCCGCTCGTCGTCATCAACAACCGCGAGCTATTCACCTGGCCGCTGGGGATGATGCAGTTCCGTGGCGAATACATCGTTGAATGGAACAAGATCCTGTCCTTCGTGTCGCTGACCATTTTCCCTGCCATCGTTTTCTTTATTGCTGCCCAGAAATACATCGTCGCCGGCCTGACGCGCGGCTCGGTGAAGGGCTAATCCTCATGACAACTACCACATCAATCATCCGCAACCCCATCCTCATGACAACTACCACACCCATCATCCGCAACCCCATCCTCAAAGGCTTCAACGCCGACCCGTCCATCGTGCGTGCCGGGGATGATTACTACATCGCTACCTCGACTTTCGAATGGTATCCAGGCGTCCAGATTCATCATTCGCGTGATCTGGTGCATTGGCGACTCGCTACACGCCCACTCAATCGGGCCGCGCAACTCGATCTGCGCGGCAATCCGGATTCCTGCGGTGTTTGGGCCCCCTGCCTGACCTACGCCGACGGGCTGTTCTGGCTGGCTTACAGCGACGTCAAGCGCCGCGAGGGAAATTTCAAGGATGTCCACAATTATGTCGTCACCGCCCCGGCTATTGACGGCCCGTGGTCTGATCCGATCTATCTGAATTCAAGTGGTTTTGACCCCTCGCTGTTTCACGATGACGATGGACGGAAATGGGTCGTCAATCTGGTGTGGGACCATCGCGCCCGTCCGTCAAAATTTGGCGGGATTGTTCTGCAGGAATACGATCCGCAGGCCGGAAAACTCATCGGCGCTGCGGTGAATATCTTCCGTGGCAGCCCACTCGGGCTGACGGAGGGGCCGCATCTCTATCGGCGTGACGATTACTACTATCTCGTCACCGCAGAAGGCGGCACGGGATACCGCCACGCGGTCAGCATGGCTCGTTCGCGCTCGATCACCGGCCCGTATGAGCTGCATCCGGAATGGCATGTCGTCACCTCCCGTTTTTTCCCCGACACCGAGTTACAGCGCGGCGGACACGGAGACTTCGTTGAGACGCAGGGAGGAGAGACCTATGTCGTCCATCTCACGGGTCGTCCGATTGCCGGACTGAATCGAAGCCCATTGGGGCGGGAAACCGCGATCCAGAAGGCCAGTTGGGATGAGGATGGGTGGTTGCGCTTGTGCGGAGATGCGCTGGAGCCGAAAACGCTCGTGCCTGCACCCGATCTGCCGCCGCACTCATTCCCCGACGATGAGCTGCGCCATGACTTTGATTCGGACAGCTTGCCCGACCCGTTCCAGTGGCTGCGAACCCCGTACCCGGAACGCATCTTCTCGCTCGGTGCTCGCCCCGGACATCTGCGCCTGATCGGGCGCGAATCGGTTGGCAGCTGGTTCGAGCAGGCGCTTGTCGCGCGGCGGCAGACCTCGTTCGCCTACAACGCGGAGACAGTCGTTGAAGCCCTGCCGACGAGCTACCAGCAAATGGCCGGTCTGATTGCTTACTACAACCGCTGCGCCTTCCATTATCTGGCGCTGACCTTCGATGAGAAGGCCGGCGCCTGCCTGCACGTTTTCTCGTGTCTGGGCGACTGGCCGGATGGGCGACTGACTGTTGCGCTCGAAACGCCGGTAAAGGTGCCGGAAGGTACCCCCATACGCCTACGCCTAGAAGTGCGGGACTGTGCTTTGCGCTTCTACTATGCATTCGGTTCGACTGACTGGACACGCATCGGCCCGGTGCTGGACGCCTCGCTGCTCTCGGATGAGGCCGGCCAGGGCGAGCATGGCAACTTCACCGGCGCCTTTGTCGGCATGGCGGCAAATGACCTCAGCGGTCAGGCCATGGTCGCCGACTTTGATTACTTCGACTACCAGGATGTGGTCGCCTAGAAGCTCACTGAGGATTGCCATGGCAACAGTAGAACTCAAGAACGTCAACAAGTGCTTCGGCACGACCGAAGTAATCCCGGATATCTCGCTCACGATTCCGCACGGCTCGTTTACCGTCTTTGTCGGCCCGTCCGGGTGCGGCAAGTCCACGCTGCTCCGCCTGATCGCCGGGCTTGAGGATGTCACCCGTGGTGTCGTCAATATCGATGATAAGGATGTGACCTTCGCCCGTCCGCCTGATCGCGGCATTGCCATGGTCTTTCAATCCTACGCGCTGTATCCGCACATGAGCGTCGCCGAGAACATCGGTTTCGCCCTCAAGATGGCCAAGGTCACGCCTGACGAGATCAAACAGCGTGTCGAATCTGCCGCCGCCGTGCTTCAGCTTGACGAACTTCTGGCGCGCAAGCCGGGCGAACTTTCCGGCGGACAGCGTCAGCGTGTCGCCATTGGTCGAGCGATTGTGCGCCAACCCAAGGTGTTTCTCTTCGACGAACCGCTGTCCAATCTCGACGCCGCCTTGCGCACCCAGATGCGCGTCGAACTCGCGCAACTGCACAAGCGTTTGGGTGCCACGATGGTTTACGTCACTCACGACCAAGTCGAGGCGATGACACTCGCGGACCAGATCGTTGTTCTGAACAAGGGCGCCATCGAGCAGGTGGGTTCGCCGATGGAACTCTATCAGCGACCGCGTACGCTGTTCGTCGCCGGCTTTATCGGATCACCGCGCATGAACCTGATCAACGGCGCCACTGCGCAATCATTCCAGGCGCACACGCTTGGTATTCGTCCGGAGCATCTGGATATCTGTGCGTCGGGTGGAGACTGGCAAGGCAGCGTTGTCATTGCCGAGCGGCTGGGAAGCGATACGCTCGTTCACGTCGACACGCCTGACACTGGCCGAATGATTGCTCGTGCACCGGGTGACGCCAGCTTCGTGGCCAGCGAAATAGTTGGCCTGACAATGCGGCGCGACTGCTTGCATCGTTTTGATGCGTCGGGAATCGCGATACAGTGATTGCTTAGCGCGGTGGGGAAGTTTGAAAGAGGCGGTTCCGCGAAAATTGACGGCTCGAAGTCTCGTATTGGGTTGTTTCGCTCACCTGAAGCCCGTCTTGCCAGGAAATGTCGTCGCAGACGACAACTGTCCGTAAATTCATCAACACTAACTGATGCCGAACGACGATGAAGAGAATCAAACTATTCCTCTACGCCTTGGTTACCCTGCGTACAGCCCTATGGCTGATGGCGGACACCGAAAGTTGGCGTGCCGGTTACCATCGAAGGTCCCTATGGCTGTTTCGATTTTCAGGATCGACAACCGTGTCAAATCTGGATCGGTGACTTGGGGGAATGTCAATCAAATGGGTTTTTGGATCGGACGTCCTATGACATGTCGGCAAATATATGGCTAACAGGTTCGAGTCGCATCAGCAGTCATTTACCCGTTTGAGTGGAGGCTTCGCTGGCGCGCCTCAGTCTTTCGCTACTGAGGTGTATGCGCATGCTGGCGCGTGCCACCTCGGGGTCTTTTCGCTCAATTGCCTCGAGTATCAACTGGTGCTCACGGTTTGCACGAGCGAGATAGCTCTGGGATGATTCCAGGGAGCGTTTCGTATTATCGACGCTGTCGCGGGGGGCTCTTTTGTGCCAAGGTGGCGGTAAAATTCTTCAAAATATTTGTTGCCAGTAGCAAGCGCTATTTGCAAATGGAACTGGAAATCTGCGTCAACGGCGCTGTCACCTTTGGTGATTTGTTCTTCAAAACTACTGACTGCGCGCCGCATCAGTTCCAGGTGTTCATCACTCCGGCGAAGCGCCGAAAGGCCTGCAGCCTCAGTCTCCAGACTGGTCCGCAACTCAAGCATCGCTAGTGCATCGCGGATAGTAACCACCCTGGCTAGAGCTGGCGTTAGTGCAAAAGCCAGTTGCGCTGGTTGAGCCACTACAAATGTACCGACACCGTGTCGAGTCTCGATGAGTCCTGTGGTCTGTAGTCGGGACATGGCTTCCCGTACAACTGTGCGGCTAACCCCTTGCTCGGCCATGACTTCAGGCTCGCTTGGAAGTTTCTCTCCGGGTGCGTAGATGCCGCGACGAATCTTTTCACTAAAGTCATTCATTACCTCCTGGGCGAGGCTGCGGGACCGTTTGCGCGGCAGAGCGGCGGCGTTTTTCTGGTTCATGATGAGCTTGAAAAAATCTCACAAGCTATTGTTGCAAACAACTTTTTGGTTCATTATACTGAAACAAAGACGTACGACGACCGATGATATAAATAGCCGATTGAAATACATCGAATTTTTTTCGTTCAACTAACGCATGGAGTAGGTCATGAAAATACGGGGTAATTCCAAGATCGTTTCTGCCATTTCTGCTACGGCCGCTGCCGTTTTACTGTTTAGCGCATCGACGAGTTATGCGGCAGATGAGTTCAATCACATCGTGCGCATTATTGTTCCCTTCGCACCCGGCGGAACTTCCGATATTCTTGCCCGGATCATCGCGCCCAAGCTTTCCGCTGCGATCGGCCAGACGGTAATCGTAGAAAACAAAGCAGGTGCCGCGGGTAATCTCGGTGCGGATGCTGTGGCGAAAGCAGCAAAGGATGGCCATACGCTGCTGCTGATGGATGTTGGTTCGCTGGCAACGGCACCGAGCCTGTTCAGCAATCTGACCTACGATGTCGAAAAAGACCTTGCGCCAGTCGGCATGGTGATGTTTTCCCCTTACGTACTGGCTGTGCACCCGTCGCTACCGGTAAAAACCATCGAAGAACTCATTAGTTACAGCCGTTCCAATCCGGGCAAGCTTGCGGTCGCCAATTCGGGCGTTGGTGCAATCAACCATATTACGGCCCTGGTTATCGAGAAAGAGATGGGTCTTAGCTGGAAGAACGTGCCGTATAAAGGTGGGGCCGCGGCATCGCGGGCTGTCGTCTCAGGTGAATCGAATATGGTCATCAACGGCGCGACAGCAACAGTGCCATTCGTTACCAGTAACCAGCTTGTCGGTCTGGCTGTTTCCGGGAAGGAACGTTTGAAGAACCTGCCCAATACGCCGACATTCAAGGAAGCTGGATTGCCCGCCCAGGACTCGGGCTCCCCGCAGGGTCTTCTGACCACGGGAGGCACCCCACCCGCCGTGGTTCAGCGGCTGAGCGACGAGTTGCGCAAGATTCTTGCCCAACCGGAAATGCAGCAAAAAATCGCCGAACAGGGCGGTGACGTTCAGAGCGGCAAGTCGGAAGATCTGAAGGCCTGGCTACAGACGAATATCAAGAGCTATGGCGAAATCATCCGCGCTGCCAACATCAAGGTTGAATAATGGAAGTGCTCGACAAGACGCCTAAGAGTCGGCCGGCGATGGAAGACCTGCTCTTTGGGTTGTTCCTCGCCGTCTTGGCCATTCTGGTTTTTGTGGCCACGCGGAAATTGCAGGTCGGTAGCGCGGCCGACATGGGGCCGGGCTATTTTCCGCAGGCCATTGCCTGGGGCATGCTGGGTTTTGGCGTATTTTTCATCGCCAAATCCTTTGTCATTCCCGGCGATAAAATCCTGCCTCCGCACTGGCGCGCACTTATTCTGATTCCGCTGGCTGTTGGTGTGTTTGCCCTGCTGGTCATGCCTGCAGGGCTGGCCCTGGCCAGTTTTCTGGCCATGGTGGTGGCCAGTCTGGCGAGCAAGGAAACCCGACTCCTGGAGGTCGTCATTTTCAGCGCGGCCATTTCTGCGGCGTCGGTCCTCTTGTTTGTCACGGCACTGTCATTACCTGTGCCGATTTTCCCCTGGTAGGCCCAATGGAACTCTTTGATAATCTGATGCTCGGGTTTTCCACTGCGCTGCAGTGGAATAATTTGATGTTCTGTCTGCTCGGGGTGTTGATCGGAACCGCGATTGGGGTTTTGCCCGGTATCGGGCCGATTCCAGCCATTGCCCTGTTGCTGCCTTTTACGTTCGGAATGGTGCCGGCGACCGCCTTTATCATGCTGGCGGGCATTTTCTATGGCGCCCAGTATGGCGGATCAACGACGGCAATTCTGGTCAATATTCCGGGAGAAACGTCTTCGGTCGTAACTTGCCTGGATGGGCACCAGATGGCGCGCCAGGGCCGAGCAGGTACGGCTTTGGCGATTGCCGCCATCTCGTCCTTCTTTGCCGGAACGGTGGCCACCATTGTGATTGCCCTGCTCAGTACGCCACTGTCCAGGCTGGCGCTGAAGTTTACCGCCGTTGAATTCTTCAGCCTGATGGTTCTGGGTCTGGTGGCGGCGGTCATTCTAGCCCACGGTTCGGTGATCAAGTCACTGGCGATGGTCGGCCTTGGCCTGCTGATCGGGGTGGTCGGTATTGATGTTAATTCCGGTGCAGCCAGAATGACGTTCAATATTCCCGAGTTTGCCGATGGTCTGGGATTCGTTTCCGTGGCCATGGGGTTTTTTGGGTTGGCGGAAATCATTACCAATATCGAAAAGCCATCCCAGCGAATCATCGTCAGTCAAAAGATGAAGGATCTTTTTCCATCAATGGCGGACTTGAAAGCAGCGTTTCCTGCCATGGTTCGAGGCACGGCGATTGGCTCAATCCTGGGTGTATTACCTGGCGGCGGAGCGGCGCTGCCGCCGTTTACCGCCTATGCGGTGGAAAAGAAACTGGCTCGGGATCCTTCCCGATTCGGCAAGGGGGCGATCGAAGGGGTGGCCTCACCCGAAGCGGCCAACAACGCCGGGGCGCAAACCAGCTTCATTCCGCTCCTGACCCTGGGTATTCCGTCCAATGCGCTGATGGCGCTGATGATTGGAGCCTTGATGATCCAGGGAATCCAGCCCGGACCGCAGATCATGACCGAGCAGCCGGAATTGGTTTGGGGGGTCATAGCCAGCATGTGGACCGGCAACCTGATGTTGCTGGTCATCAACCTGCCACTGGTCGGCGTCTGGGTGTCGCTGCTCAAAGTGCCTTACCGGCTTCTGTTTCCAGCAATTTTGCTCTTTTGTTGCATCGGTGCTTTCGGTATCAACAACAGCGTGGTCGATGTGTGGCTAATGCTGGGTTGTGCCGTGATCGGTTATTTCTTTAACAAGGTCAAGGTCGAAACAGCTCCGTTATTGTTGGGCCTGGTACTCGGCCCACAGCTTGAGGAAAATCTTCGACGCGCCATGCTGCTCTCCGGAGGTGATGCCACTGTATTTGTTACACGACCCATAAGCGCAGTGCTTCTGGGTTCTGTCGCCGTAATATTGCTGGTCATGATGTCGCCGGTGGTCTTGCGCAAGCGCGAGAAGATTGTCGATTCAGACACTTGAAGGCGCCGTGAGT
>JANNNT010000568.1:0-4774 GCA_031398685.1 Rhodocyclaceae bacterium
GACCCGGCGCTACTTTTTCGCCGCCTCTTAACTGGACGACGTGCTGCGTAGCGAAGATTCGACAGACCGTAAAGAATAATTTCGCTGACTCACCGTCCGGCCCTATACGCCCGGGCCGGTTTGCAGCGCCGTGGAGAAACAGAAACAGGCATGGGGCATTCGTATCAGAGAGGTTGAGTTGCAGCGATAGCCGACTCGGTCGCGCGAGTCAGACCGGGACTACCCGGGCGTACCGATCGCTCCCGGATAGCTCACCTTTCCCAGCGTGCCGGTATCGACATCGTAAATGAAACCATGGACTGCGACGGCATCGGCACCGCTCGTCGGGAGCCACGGGTGGTTCAGGATCGCTGACATGCCGCGCCGAACGTCCCATTCGAGGCGTGTGGTACTGCGTTCATTGGGGGGCGAATCAAGGGCCTCGAAAGCGCCGCGAAACGCGTAAAAGGCAGTGGGTGCCACCGAACACGCGTGGCAGCTGACGAAAGATCGGCCCGTGGCTTGACCCAGCAATTTCTCGGCATCGGCATCCCCTTCCAGGCCGGCCCGCAACAACTCGTCGGTAAAGGCCAGCATGCCGCAGCGGGTATGGTGGATGAGGATGATCTCGTTGGTATTGAGCAGGTGATGCGAGATGACCAATGATCGGAGCGCGTCGTCAGTCACGACGCCCCCTGCGTTTCTAATAATGTGTGCATCGCCGGTCTGTAGGCCGAGAAGATCTTCAACATCAAGTCGTGCATCCATACAGGTCAGCACGGCGACGCGCTTTGCGGGTTGGATGACTTGATTGCCGGGGTGCTTCGTTTGATGCAGGGATGTGCCGGCCGCGTACTGCCGGTTATTCTCCAAACATGCTTCGATGATGGACATTGACATGGCGCCTCCTCAATGCAGCGGCCTGGGTCGGCCAAGAGCGACGGCAGCAGAATCTGTCGCACCACTAAGTGTTGCGCAACGATCCATCCCGACCCCAATGGGCGTTAAAGATTTCGGCTGGTGCCCGATCGAGAAAGTTCCGCAGGGCAATATCGCCGTTATGGCGTACGCAGGAAAAGGCAACAGGACCACTGGCGAGCGTTAAGCCGGCAAGGTAAGGAATATCGGCAGGAGATGGTTACGGGAGAAACAATGGGGTCGGCCGTGGTGGTCGGGAACGTCAGAAGGGCGCCAATGGCGGGGCCATCAGGCGGCCAGCCTCGGTTTCGCCTTCTTCCGTTCCGCGCGGAGCGTCATGTTCAGATATCATCCGCCCGATTGGGAGATAATCTTGAGTCAGAGAACGGCAGCCGATGCGGTTCAGTGTGATATGCGCCAGGAAGCTTCCATGAATACACTCACCCTTACGCAGGCGAGACGCCTCGCCCTTTCGGCCGGAGCCGGTTTTCACCGTCCTCGGGGGCGCGGGTCGGCGGCGGTAGCCGAACTGGTCGACCGGATCGGCTACGTCCAGATCGACACGATCAGCGTCGTTGAGCGGGCGCACCATCACATACTCGCGACCCGGATTCCCGGGTACCGGAGCGAATGGCTGGACCGGGCCCCGGTGTTCGAGTACTGGGCGCATGCGGCGGCGTACTTGCCCTGGCGGGACTTCCGGTACACCTTGCGGCGCAAGGAAAGAATCAAGGCCAATGGCCACGACTGGTTCCGTGCGGAACAGGCTGAGGCCGACCGGGTCCTGGAACGAATCCGCGCCGAAGGGCCGTTGATGGCCAGGCACTTCGAAACCGCGAAACAGACCGCCGGCTGGTGGGACTGGAAGCCGGCCAAGCGGGCACTTGAATACCTGTTTATGGCCGGAGAGCTGATGGTCGTCCGGCAGGGTTTCCAGAAAGTTTTCGACCTGACCGAACGGGTCTTGCCGCAGGGCACCGACACCCGGAGTCCGACGCCCAGAGAACAGGCGGCGTGGTATGTAGACCGGACCCTGGACGCCTGGGGCCTTGCAGCGCGGGACGAGTTGGCCTACCAGCGCAAGGAGCATATCGAAGGAATCGACGCCGTGCTGCGCGACCTGGAAGAGGAGGGGAGCCTGGCCCGGGTGGTGGTTGAAGGCCTACCGAAGGTCACTTACTGGATTCGGTCCACAGACCTCGACCGGGTCGACGCCCTGAAGGCACCGGATCGAACTCTGCGGATATTGTCACCCTTCGATCCCTTCCTGATTCATCGCAAACGGGTAAGCCGTCTGTTTGGATTCGACTTTACGATCGAGTGCTACGTGCCTGCAGCAAAGCGAACCTTCGGATATTTCGCGTTGCCGTTGTTCCACGGCGTGGCTTTCGTTGGCCTCCTCGACGCCAAAGCCGACCGAAGCGCCGGAACCCTGGTTGTCCGGAACCTTCGCTTTGACGGGCCGGCGAAGAGCCGGGCCGGATTCGACCGATCTTTGAAAAAAGCCTTGATCGAATTTGCGGAGTTCAACGGCGTAGCCCCGCCTTCCTTTGCACAGTGGGATCGAAACGGCACGGTGAGTGATCTTGGCTGAACCCGCGCATGGGCAGTTTCGGTCTGTAGGGTTTGGAGAATGCTGGCGCAGCCACGGTGGTCAGTGAGAGTGGCAAGAAGCTCTCTGACGCGGCCAAGAACTCATTCACGAAGAATGTGGAACCGAACACCCTGTGCACGGAGAATCAGCATGAGCGCTGCGAGAAAACGCTATCAGGCACGGGAAGGCGCGTAGCCTTCAGGTTTGAACGCGAGCGTTGAACTCACCCTTTAACTCCGTCGGAGCACGTTCTGAACGATGCTGCAAGGCAAGCGACGCCATCGTTCGTGATGAGACGGCAGAACTCAATCCTTGACCTGACTTCATTCGTTACTGAAACAGTATTCTCTTTGGCTCGAAACTGCGCTCCGGCACCGCTTGCGTGTTCTTGCCCGCTTGGCGCGTGCGATTACAGTGGCGACGAATAAACGCATGTTGACGGGCTTGAGCATGAAATCATCACCACCAAAATACAAGGCATCGATCTGGCGTCGGGTGGCACTATCGCTCGACAGGATGACAACTGGCATATCGGCCAGAGCATCGTCCTGGCGGAGGATGGCCAGCAGTTCGATGCCATTGCAACCCGGCAGATAGACATCACTGACAACAACATCGGGGCGCAATCGATAGATCAGGTCGGGGGCTTGCAACGGGTCGCGGATAACTACCGTCTCGACACCTGCTTCGTTCAACGCCATCGCGTGGCTGTAGCTGACAATCCGATCACCTTCGATCAACAAGGCCTTGAACGGTTGAGCCGGAATCTGCGCCGTAACCCCATTCAGAATCTTGATCAGGCGACCGATATCTGGTGGATTGCTGAGAAAGCGTGTTGCACCCAGACGGACTGCTTCCAACCGGGCCGGAATGTCATCCGACCCGGCAATGCAAAACAGATGCCGAGGTGGATTGAAGCGAAGGTGTAATTTGCCGATCACCTCTTCTGTATTTGCCTCTCGATGACACCGGCCGAGATCGGCAATGATCACGGCCGGGAAATCTTCATCGTCAAGAGTCACTAATTGGTCCAGAAATGCTAATTCGATCGTCAAAAATCCGGCATGAAGTAGTGTTTCTTGCAGCGTTGCCCAGAGCGATTGGTTGTCGAGGTAGAGTGCTATAAGATTGTTGATGCCGTTCGTGGATAGTGGACGGCGAGTAACCAGCGGCTGGTTGATTTCGTGATTCATGGCGCGCTGAATGCCTGCGTCACAGATTTGGGTTGAGGAGCCTGCTCGCTAAGCATGCCGATATCGTTCCGTATTGGATAGGCAAGCTCAATGCCAAGAATCGCGGATTCAAGTCCTTGGGCCGCAGACACGGGGAGTATCGCTCCGCATTTGTAACAGGCTCTAACACTTTGTTTGTTGATAACGCCACTTGCACCAACCGGGTGGAGGTGGCTGCAAAAAAAGCATCGAAGAGAGTGGGGCGACGACATTTCGTGTAGATGGCATTTGGGTAAAAGACGTTTGTCGATGTGTCGATGATGGCTGATGGCCACGTTGTCGGCACGGGTAGATTTCTAATGCACGATAGTCAGAAGTATTGGCTATAAGAAAACGCTAGAACCATTGAGAAACAGTTGCTGTACGAGAACACCATTCCTGACTGGTGAGCAAAACTATCTGAAATCGTTGTCCTCCGGTTCATCCTTGCCACCATAGCGTTGGCAGCGAACAATGCACCTCGCGCCGCTATCCACTTCTTTTGTAGCTTTCAGCATGTTCCACATTGCTGAGGTCATAAGCATATTGTGTGCCAACTCAGCGAGATGCCTGTTTCCCTTGATTTTCTGGCGATTCCAATCCTACGCCCTGATTATGTGTAAAAAATAACGACACTCAAATACAAGGCTCCTGCGTTGGAATAGCAACTCGTCACGGCCGAGCTCATCAATCAGTATTTGGCAAACACGGTACAGATCAACGGACAAGTCGGAGAGCTGGGGGAGGTGGCGATGCGTGGTCGCGGCGTTCCCGAACAGGCACCGCGGGAGTTTTCCGCCGAAGTACCCTCAGAGGCAGCGGTCGGCACGCGGCATCGGCTTATCAGGATTTCGGTCTCTATTCTTCTGCCGCAAGGGGGCAGAGACTCTGCTCGTTTACGTATACGTGGGGATTCAGAACTGCACTGGTAAGTGCCAGGGCGTAGGGACAATTCGCTCTGCGGATTGTTGCCCGGGGTTTGAGTACTTATTCCTCGGGCGAGCTTGAGGGCAAGCCTTGAGCGACATCGTTTCCAGAACGGGTTAACTCGTCATCCTTGTCGAAAAAATGA
>JANNNT010000569.1:0-1617 GCA_031398685.1 Rhodocyclaceae bacterium
GGCCTGGCCGGGTTCGACTGGTTGCTGCTTGACGGTGAGCATGCACCGAATGATGTGTTGTCCTTCATTCCCCAGCTCATGGCCCTGAAGGATAGCGCCAGCGCGCCGGTGGTGCGCCCGCAATGGAATGACACCGTCGAAATCAAGCGCCTGCTCGATGCCGGCTTCTACAACTTCCTGATTCCCTTTGTCCAGTCGGCTGAGGAGGCGGGCCGTGCCGTCGCCGCCACCCGCTATCCGCCGGAAGGCGTGCGCGGCATGTCGATCTCTCAGCGCAGCAACCGCTATGGCACGGTGAAGGATTACCTGACGATCATCAACGACAACATCACGGTGATGGTGCAGATCGAGAACCGCACCGGCATTGAGGCGATCGATGCCATCTGCGCGGTACCCGGCGTGGATGGAATTTTCATCGGCCCGTCCGATCTGGCGGCGGCTTTCGGTCACCTTGGCAACCCCTCGCACCCGGAGGTGCAGGACGCCATGCAGACCGTTTTTGCCCGGGCCAAAGTCCACGGCAAGCCGATTGGCATACTCGCGCCGGCCGAGACCGATGCGCGTCGCTATATCGAGATGGGGGCCACGTTCGTAGCCGTGGGCAGCGATCTGGGTGCCTTCCGCGCCGCGACACAAGCGTTGCGCGACAAGTATCTTTGACACATCAGCGCTGCATTGGACAATCAATCGTGCCGCCGTGTGCGGCACACCGCAAGGAGAGCAAGCATGAGCAAAATTGGATTCGTGGGTCTGGGCATCATGGGTACACCGATGGCCGAACACCTGATCAAGGCCAGGCACGACGTATCGCTGTTCAGCATCCCGAGCATTCCCGCTACCCTGATTGACGCCGGCGGCAAGGCCTGCGCCTCGGGCAAGGACGTCGCGCAGAACGCCGACATCATTTTCATCATGGTCCCGGATACCCCGCATGTCGCCGCCGCTTTGTTTGCCGATAAGGGCATCGCTGCAGGACTTTCCGCCGGCAAGATCGTGGTGGACATGAGTTCCATCTCGCCGATCGAGACCAAGGAATTTGCCCAGAAGATTCGCGATCTCGGTTGTGAATACCTTGACGCCCCGGTTTCCGGCGGTGAAGTCGGCGCCAGGAACGCCACCCTTTCGATCATGGTCGGCGGCAAGCAAGCCGTCTTCGATAGCGTCAAACCCCTGTTCGAACTGCTGGGCAAGAACATCACCCTGGTTGGCGACAACGGCGACGGCCAGACCACCAAAGTCGCCAACCAGATCATCGTCGCCCTGACCATCGAAGCTGTCGGCGAAGCCCTGCTCTTCGCGTCCAAGGCCGGCGCCGATCCGGCCAAAGTGCGTCAGGCCCTGATGGGCGGCTTTGCTTCGTCAAAGATCCTTGAAGTGCACGGCGAACGCATGATCAAGCGCACCTTCAACCCGGGCTTCCGCATCGAACTGCACCAGAAGGACCTGAACCTGGCGCTGTCCACCGGCCGTAAGCTCGGCGTCGCCTTACCCAACACCGCCACCTGCCAGGAGCTGTTCAACACCTGTGCGGCTCACGGCGGCAGCGCCTGGGACCACTCCGCCATGGTCAAGGCGCTGGAACTGATGGCCAACTTCGAAATCGGGCAGAAGGACTGA
>JANNNT010000570.1:0-12336 GCA_031398685.1 Rhodocyclaceae bacterium
GAGTGCGCCGTACGTAGCATACACGTTGGTGCGCTTGCTCAACACGTGCGAGTAGCTGACGCCCCAACCGCTGGCCTTCACGCTATCATTGCCGTTGGAGAGATCGGCCTTGGTGCGGTTATAGCTCAGCGCAACTGCGTCAGCGGCGCCAATCGGCAGACCTGCGGTGACTCTCCACACATAACGGGAATCAATTGCGCCGGCGCCAAAGGTGGCCTTGTCGTAACCCGCACCGAGCTTGAACATGCCGAAGTTGTAGCCGCCCGAAATCAACCATTCGGTATCGCGGTCGTAACTAACGGTTTCGGTCTTCTGTCCCTTGTTGCGGTCATAGGACGCGGCAACCTTCAACGGGCCATTGACATAGGACACGAGGCCAAACATAGCGCGCGTGTTTTTGTTGCCGTCGATAGGTAGCAGATCATCATTGGCGCCCTTGTATTGCGTCGAGACACCGGCCTTGAACGTCAGGCCATTAAAGTCAGGCGAGATGTATTCCACACCGTTACGGGTGTCACCGGTGATCAGCATACCGATGGTGCCGTTACCGAAGCCCATGCCGCCGGATTCCGAGTAACCGTTGATGTCATCATGCACCGAACCGAACGAACCGCCAATGACCGTACCAAACTTGCCCTTCAGGCCAACGAAGGATTTTCTGCCTTCAATGTTGGAGAACGAGTCGAGGTGGAAGCGTGTTTCAAGCTGGAAAATGGCGGACAAACCGTTGCCCAGATCTTCCGAACCCTTGAAGCCGACGCGCGAACCGTCCTGGCCGCCGTCGATGATGGCGCTTTGCGACTTGACGTTATCAAAAATGCTGTCGGTCGAATACTGGAAGCCGACGTCGGCGATACCGTAGACGGTTACGTTGGATTGGGCAAAGGCAGCGCCCGAAACCAAACCGGCAACAGCCAGCGCAATAATTCTCTTTTGCATTGTGAATCTCCTCTAGGTTTAAGGTCGGTGGCTCTTGTGCCGCTCCACCTAACTGGACCTCTCATGAATGAGAAGCTGGACGAATAATCGCAAAGGACGCGGCCAATGCCAAGCTTTGGGCCGCGATTTGAGTGTCTGCTCTACGAATCTGTTGTGCAATTACAACAACGCCCGGAGCTATCATTCAGCAAATAGCCCGGCCAAGGCCTGCCCGGGGCTGGGGGCACGCATGAAGGCTTCGCCGACGAGGAAGGCATTCACGTCGTTTTTGCGCATCAGTTCTATATCTCCTGCCGCCAGAATGCCGCTTTCGGTCACAACGATGCGATCGGCCGGGATGCGCGGCAGGAGATCGAGGGTGGTTTGCAGGCTGACTTCAAAAGTGCGCAGGTTGCGGTTGTTGACGCCGATAAGCGGGGTTTCGAGTTGCAAGGCGAGTTCAAGCTCTTCACCGTTATGCACTTCAACCAGCACGCCCAGGCCAAGGCTTTGGGCAATCGCTTCGAACTCGCGCATGGCGGGCAGGTCAAGCGCGGCGGCGATAAGCAGGATGGCGTCGGCACCCATGGCGCGGGCTTCGTAGACTTGATAGGGGTCGACCAGAAAATCCTTGCGCAGCACCGGCAAGGGGCAGGCGCCGCGCGCGGCTTGCAGGTATTCAGTGGCCCCCTGGAAGAACTGGCGGTCGGTCAGCACGGACAGGCACGCGGCGCCATGCGCCGCGTAATCGGCGGCGATTTCAGCCGGCCTGAAGTCAGCACGCAGAATGCCTTTGGACGGGCTGGCTTTCTTGATCTCGGCAATGACGGCGGCTTTACCCTCGGCGATTTTTCCGCGAATGGCGCCGACGAAATCGCGAGGCGCCGCTTGTGCCGCGGCTTCGGCGCGGATAACGGCAAGCGGTTTGATGGCTAACGCGGCGGCGACTTCCGTACGTTTGACGGCGAGGATCTTGTTCAGGATATCGCTCACTAGAACTGGCCTGTATACGAAACGAACCGCTCCAGGCTTTGTCGAGCCGCGCCGGAAGCCAGGGCTTCGAAGGCGCGTTCGATTCCATCGGCCAGCGTTTCGGCCAGACCGCTGACGTAAATGGTCGCCCCGGCATTAAGCGCGACGATGTCGCGTGCGGCACCGTTCTTGTTTTCGAGCACCGCCAGCATCACGTCTCTGGATTCTTCGACATTGGCGACACGCAACACCTTGGGATCATGCACGGCCAGATTGAATTGCTCGGGATGGATGGCGTATTCCTCGATGCGCCCGTTCTTCAGCTCGCCAACCAGCGTTTCGCCGGAGATGGAAATTTCGTCGAGCCCTTCGCGACCAAATACGGTGAGCGCGCGTAAACTGCCCAGGCGTTGCAGGACGCGCACCTGAATACCGACCAAGTCGGGATGAAAAACGCCCAGGACTTGATTGGCGGCGTTGGCCGGGTTGGTCAGCGGGCCGAGAATGTTGAAAATCGTGCGCACACCGAGTTCGCGGCGCACCGGTGCGGCGTGTTTCATCGCGCTGTGATGATTGGGCGCAAACATGAAGCCGACGCCGACTTCGTCGATGCATTGGCCGACCTGTTCCGGCGTGAGGTTGATATTGACGCCGAGGGCTTCGAGCACGTCGGCGCTGCCCGACTGGGAGGAAACCGAACGGCCGCCGTGCTTGGCGATACGCGCGCCAGCGGCGGCGGCGACGAACATGGCGGCCGTCGAGATATTGAAGGTATGCGCGCCGTCGCCACCGGTGCCGCAGGTATCGACCAGATGTGTTGCATCTCCAACCGTCACCTTGGTCGATAACTCACGCATCACCTGGGCCGCGGCGGCAATCTCGCCGATGCTTTCTTTCTTGACGCGCAGGCCGGTGATGATGGCGGCGATCATGACCGGTGAGACTTCGCCACTCATGATCTGGCGCATCAGCGACGTCATTTCGTCGTGGAAGATTTCGCGATGTTCGATGACCCGCGTCAGGGCGTCCTGTGGCTTCATTTGGCGTGCTCCTCAAGGAAGTTCTTCAGCATGTCGTGGCCGCGTTCGGTGAGAATGGATTCGGGATGGAATTGCACGCCTTCTACCGCCAGCGTCTTGTGGCGCACGCCCATGATCTCGCCGTCCTCTGTCCAGGCGGTAATCTCCAGACAATCGGGCAGGGATTCGCGTTCAATCGCCAGCGAGTGATAGCGGGTGCAGATGATCGGATTGGGCAGACCATTAAAAACACCGATGGCGGTGTGATGTACCGGGGAAACCTTGCCGTGCATCAGTTTCTTGGCATGCACCACACGTCCGCCAAAGGCGGCGCCGATCGATTGGTGGCCGAGACACACACCGAGCAGCGGAATCTTGCCCGAAAACTCGCGGATCGCGTTGAGCGAAATACCGGCTTGCGCGGGTGCGCAGGGACCGGGCGAAATCACCAGGTAGTCCGGGTTGAGCCGGGTAATCTCGGCCAGCGAAATGGCGTCGTTGCGGAATACTTTCACCTCCTGCCCCAACTCGCCAAAGTACTGGACGATGTTGTAGGTGAATGAATCATAGTTGTCGATCATTAGCAACATGGCGGGCCTCTCATTCAAACCGTGTATCGAGGCCTTGCTCGGCCAGTTCCGCTGCACGCAAAACCGCGCGCGCCTTGTTTTCCGTTTCCTGCCATTCCGACGACGGATCGGAGTCGGCAACGATACCGGCACCGGCCTGGACGTGCAGTTTGCCGTCCTTGATGACCGCGGTACGGATAGCGATGGCCAGATCCATGTCGCCATGGAAGCCGAGATAGCCGACGGCACCGGCGTAGATGCCGCGCTTGATCGGTTCGAGTTCGTCGATGATCTCCATCGCCCTGACCTTCGGCGCGCCGGAGACGGTGCCGGCGGGGAAAGTGGCTTTCAGCACATCAAGTGCGCTGAGTCCCGGTTGCAGCTTGCATTCGACGTTGGAAACGATGTGCATCACATGCGAATACCGTTCGACGATCATGTTCTCGGTGAGCTTGACGGTGCCGACTTTGGCTATACGCCCTGCATCGTTGCGACCGAGATCGAGCAACTGGACGTGTTCTGCGCGTTCCTTATCGTCGGCCAGAAGTTCGGCGGCCAGCGCCTGATCTTCCGCGAACGACGAACCACGCTTGCGGGTGCCGGCAATCGGTCGCACCGTGACGGTATCGCCTTCCAGGCGGACGAGAATTTCCGGCGAGGCGCCGACGACGTAAAAATCCTCGAAGTTGAAGTAGAACATGTACGGCGAGGGGTTGAGCGAGCGCAGCGAACGGTAGAGCGCCAGCGGGCTGGCGGCGAACGGTTTGCTCATGCGCTGCGAGAGGACGACCTGCATGACGTCGCCTTCGGTGATGTAGTGCTTGGCTTTGACCACGGCCTGCTTGAAGTGCGCCTCGCCAAACATGGACACGGCGGGTTGCGATGTTTTCGGCGTTTCGACAGGAATAGATGCCGGCTCACGCAATTTGGCGAGCAACTCCTTTAACCGCGCCTGCGCCTTTTGGTAGGCACCGGGTACGCCGGGTTCGGCATAAACGATCAGTGTGAGTTTGCCGGAGAGGTTGTCGACGACGGCAATTTCTTCGGAGAGCAGCAGCACGATGTCGGGCGTGCCGAGTTCGTCGGCTTTGGCCGTCCGCGTCAGCTTGGTTTCGACGTAACGCACGGTGTCGTAGCCAAAGCAGCCGACAAGTCCGCCGCAGAAGCGTGGCAGACCGGCCGACGGGGCGGCGCGGAAACGCTTCATGAACTTGCCGATGAACTCCAGCGGGTTGGTGTCGTCTTCACGCTCGGCGATACGGTTGCCGGTGAGAACCAGAACCTGGTGGGCGTTGACCACGATGCGCGTCGTGCTGGCCAGGCCGATGAACGAATAACGGCCGAAACGCTCGCCGCCCTGCACCGATTCGAGCAGATAGGTGTACGGGCCGTTGGCCAGTTTGAGGTAGATCGAGAGCGGGGTGTCGAGATCGGCAAAGGTCTCGAGGGTGACGGGGATGCGGTTATAACCTTCGGCCGCCAGCCGATTGAAATACGATTCAGTCATGAATTACTCCACACGCAATTACTGCAACAAGAGGCTCGGCACCCTTAGATGTGCCGTGACGAAACAGGGCTTACCGGCAGGGACGCCAGGGCCACGCCTCCGCCCAGAATGCGGGCTCAAGATGCAGATTGTGATGAAGTAGTTTCATGTGTGCGATTTGCGGTAGCTGATGCGTTGTACGGCGGACTCAACGGTCAGGACTATAGCATCGCAATCAAGTTCCTGTACATCCCGCCCCTCGTTGTAACCATAGGGCAGCAGGAAAACGTGGCAACCCGCCGCACGGGCGGCCAGAAAATCGTTGACCGAGTCGCCAATGAACAGGGCATCGGCAGGAGAAACGTCGAGGCGGCCACAGGCCCAGATGAGCGGCATCGGATCCGGTTTTGGCCTGGGCAAAAGGTCGCCGCTGACGACCACGTCAAAATAGCCGGCCAGACCGGTCAATTCGAGCAGAGGCACGGTAAAGGCGTCGGCCTTGTTGGTAATCACGGCCAGAGGAAAACCCTTGCTCTTAAGTGCATCCAGCCCCTCGATCACTCCGGGGTAAAGGCGCACATTGCGGCCATTTTCCCTGGCGTAATGCTGGCGGAAGCTGTCCAGCGCGTCTTTTGGCGGTGGCGAGGCATCTTCAGCCACATCGAGCGAACCCGCCAGCGAACGTTTGACGAGATTGGAAATGCCGCGCCCGACGTAGCTACGAATCGCTTCCAGCGGCAGTTCCGGACGCCCGAGATCGCGCAGCATGGCGCAAGCGGCAGCGTGCAGATCCGGGATGGTGTCGAGCAGCGTGCCGTCCAGGTCGAAAAGGACCGCACTGATGGAGAGGGGTTCGGCGATGGAGGCGTGTTTCATCAGACTTTGGCCAACTCAGCGCGCAGGGCGGCAATGATCGAGTCGTAGCGATGGGGATCGGCGTCCTTGCCGGCACCATAGACGGCCGAGCCGGCGACAAAGGTATCGGCACCGGCGCGGGCGATTTCGGCGATGTTGTCGACCTTTACGCCGCCGTCGATCTCAAGGCGAATTTTTCGCCCGCTTTCGCGTTCGTAAGCGTCGATTCGGGCGCGTGCCGCCCTGAGCTTGGCAAGTGTTGCCGGGATGAATTTCTGCCCGCCAAAGCCGGGATTGACGCTCATTAGAAGGACCAGATCGATCTTGTCCATCACGTAATCGAGGTAGTCGAGCGACGTCGCCGGATTGAACACCAGACCCGACTGGCAACCGCTTTCACGGATCAGCGACAGGCTGCGATCGACGTGCTCCGAGGCTTCGGGATGGAAAGAGATCAAGTTCGCTCCTGCCTTGGCGAAGTCGGGAATGAGGCGATCCACCGGCTTGACCATCAGATGCACGTCGATGATCGCCTTGGTCAGCGGGCGGATGGCCTCGCAAACAAACGGACCAACGGTCAGGTTGGGTACGTAATGGTTGTCCATCACGTCGAAGTGAATCCAGTCGGCACCGGAGGCGAGCACATTAATGACTTCCTCACCGAGTTTGGTGAAGTTGGCGGAAAGAATACTGGGGGCGATAAGGTTCATGATGACAGCCTGCTGTGAAAAGAGGGTTATTTTACAACTCAGGATGGGCTGCGGCTTGACGCATGGACAAGGGCAGGAACACCTTTACCCCGAATCCGGCTCGTCAATCTGTGACGGATCCAGGTAGTGTTTGGCGTATTTCAGATAGACTTTTTGCTTGATGAAAACATCAAACAGATCGGGATCAACGTGGCCGTTCTTGCGGAAATTTCCGAGGATGCGTAGCGCCTCGGAAAGTTTCATGCCGGCTTTGTAGGGCCGGTCACGCGCGGTAAGCGCCTCGAAGATGTCGGCGATGCCCATGATCCGCGCCTGAACCGACATCTCATCGCGTTTGAGTCCCTTCGGGTAGCCTTTGCCATCCATGCGTTCGTGGTGACCGCCAGCGTACTCGGGGACATTCTTGAGGTGTTTCGGCCAGGGCAGTGATTCAAGCATCTTGATCGTGGCGACGATGTGGTAGTTGATCGTTTCACGTTCGTCCTGGGTCAGCGTTCCGGCACGGATGGTGAGGTTCTCGACCTCGTTATCCGTCAGGAAATCCGTCTCAACCCCGTCCGTATTGACCCATCGATAGGCTTTCGAGATGCGTCGCACGCGCTCCTGGTCCTGGGGCTTCATCGACTCGCCTCCGACATTGACACGACGCAGGAAGGCCCGGTCATCGTCGATGGCGCGGCAACGATCCTGCAGGCCCTGATCCGCTGTCACGCGATCTGCGCCGACCGCTACCGCGCGCAACATGGCGATCTCAGCATCTCTCCGCACCACTTCAAAACGGGTATCGACCATCTTTATGCGGTCGAAGATCGTTTGCAGTTTGGTGGCTTTGTCGACCACATGCACCGGTGTGGTCACCTTGCCGCAATCATGCAGCAGGCCGGCGATCTTCAGTTCGTAGCGATCGTTTTCGCTCATCAGGAAGTCGGCCAGCGGCCCTTCCTTTGTCGCATCCACCGCCTCGGCCAACATCATCGTCAGCGTCGGCACGCGCTGGCAATGACCACCGGTATAGGGTGATTTTTCGTCAATGGCCAGGTTGATGAGGGTAATGAAAGCCTCGAACAGCGCTTCCAGCTGACTGACCAGAAGACGGTTGGTCAAGGCCACGGCGGCCTGCGAGGCCAGTGATTCGGCGAGTCGCTGGTCGGCATCAGAAAACACACGCACGGCACCGCTCGCCGGATCAATCGCGTTAATCAGTTGCAGGACGCCGATGATCTCATTCTCGTGATTCTTCAACGGCACCGTAAGGAAGGACTGCGAGCGGTAGCCGGTCACCTGATCGAATTTTCGCGTTCCCGAGAAATCGAAACCGTCTGCGGCGTAGGCATCCGCAATATTGACGGTCCTGGCGTGAATCGCCGAGAAGGCGGCAACCAGGGAGTTGTTCGCCTGGCCATTCTCGCGATAGAGCGGCAGATCCTGAAACTTGGCCGAAATCGGCTCGCCGCTTGTCCCGCCGTAGGCAATCTTCAGCGAGTCGGTGCGCACGATTTCAAAGCGCAGTGATTTCTGGTCTTCACTGACGCGGTAGAGCGTCCCGCCGTCCGCATGCGTAATGGCTTTCGCGGCAAGCAGGATGCTTTCAAGCAGACGCTCGATATTCCGCTCGCTCGAGAGCGACGCACCAATCTCGTTGAGTTGCTCGAAGCGCTGAAACAGGTCGGTCATCGTATCCAAAATACTCACTCCCATTTGATACAGACCGAACGAACCCGCTTGATATCGGCAATCCCGAACAGGGTGGTTTCAAAGGCCATGGCTCAGAACTCGAAAACCTGATTGTTCTTCAACATCCGGGGCTTGAAGTTGCCAGCGCATTCGTCAATCTCGCCCATGATCAGTTCAATCTGGCCGGGCTTGAGGTGTGAAATGTAGATTTTGGCGTCACATGCCAGTTTGGCGAGCTCCTCCCCCAACATGCTCGGACACAGATGTTTCGACTTGATCGCCAGGCTCTTTTCCTGATTGGAAAAGGCCGTTTCGATGATCAGGTAACGCAAATTGGCAATCGCATTGAGTACCGGCCAGAAAGCGTCATTGACTGTTGTATCGCCGGTGAAAACCAGGCTCGCCGCACCGGAATCCAGGTGATAGCCAACGGCGGGAACCGTATGCTCGGCAGGAACCGCCGTTATTGTGCGTTCGCCCAACCGGGTTTTCTGCCCGAGGCAAATCGTTTTGTACTGCATCACCGCTGCTTTATGAATCGAAATCTCGCTGAAGTCCGGCCAGATGGCCCAGTTGAAGATGTGATTCCGGAGAATCTCAAGTGTCGCGTCGGTTGCATAAACCGTTACCGGCGTGTCACGCATGTCGGCAACCGAGTCGATCATCAGCGGCAGCGAGGCAATGTGATCAAGATGGGAATGCGTGATGAACACATGGTCGATCCTGGCCATTTCGGCCAGCGAGAGATCGGCCACGCCGGTCCCGGCATCAATCAGGATGTCATGATCGACCAGCAGTGACGTGGTACGCAAATGGCGCCCCCCGATACCGCCACTACAACCAAGAATTCTGACCTTCATCGTTTCTCCGCTGACTCTGGTTTTGCACTTGAGAGCGATCTTCAATTCGCGTATAGCCCGAATAATCGATGGTCCATCAGCTCTTCAGAAAGAACTCCATTTTGATGCCGGCAATTTCAATCACGTCGTGATCATTGAGCGGCTGTGCCTGGACGTCAATTACTCGTCCATTCAGCACAGGGAACTGCGCCCCTTCAACGTGCGTAATGAAATAGCCGTGCGGCCGCTTGGCAATTACCGCCACCTGCACGCCGGGTTTACCCAGCGAGGTCAGGGTTTTGGTCAGATCAAGCTCACGGCCGGCACTGGCACCATTCAGAATCTGGATCGCTCCCATAGCAGCGACTGGGGCTGCAGCCGGTACGCCCGACGGCGGCGTCGAACGACCCGCCTGAGCATCATCAAGCGCTTTCCTGGCGTCAGCCGTCGGCGTCTCGGCGGCGACAGCTGGCGGTCTCAAGGTATTGGGTCGTAACACCATGGTCTTTTCGAAATCGGCGGCCTCAGCCTGTGGCGCTTGCTCGGTAACATACTTGAGTTTGTACTTGCCAAGCTCAACGACATCACCGCTCTTCAGGAAATGCTTTTTTGCCGGCTGACCATTGACCAGCGTTCCATTGGTGCTGTTCAGATCTTCGAGGAAGGAATCGTTGAGGATTGTCACCACCGCCGCGTGCTCGCCGCTGATCGCCAGATTGTCGATCTGGATATCGTTGCTCGCCTTGCGGCCAATGCTCATACGCTCCTTGGTCAGCAGAATTTCCTTGAGAACCAGACCGTCCATGCTCAGTATCAGCTTAGCCATTGTTTTTCCTTATCTATACCATGCCATGCATTTCGACCACCAACCCCTGGCGGCAGGAAACTCTCGCAAAACCTTGATCACAATCACCGAAACGTTATCACGTCCGCCATTGTCGTTGGCCATTTGAATGAGCTGCGTTGCCGCCAACTCCAGATTGGCCGTCAACATCTGCAGGGTAAGCCGGATTTCCTCGTCTTCAACCATATCGTTGAGCCCGTCCGAGCACAACAAATAGATATCGCCCGGCTGCACCGGGTAGTCGTGAATTTCGGTTTCAACGTCGTGATCGACACCCAGCGCCCGTGTCACGAGGTTCTTGTTCTGCGAGAAGCGTGCTTCCTCGACCGAGATCATGCCGCTATCGATCTGTTCCTGAAGCAAGGAATGGTCGCGCGTGACGACGCTGAACTCTTCGCCACGCAGGCGATAAAGGCGCGAATCGCCGATATGCGCAACGGTCACCTGATTGTCGTAAAACACGGCCGTCACGAGCGTCGTACCCATTCCGGCGTACTGGGGCTGGCTTTCTGCGGCGCTAAAGATGGCCAGGTTGGTCAGTGCCACCTTGTCCAGAATGCAGCGATGGGCAAACAACTGGCCTGTTACTCGGTCAATTTCATGCGGCATCCTGGCGGAAAATGCGGTTTCGAGTTCCGCGGAAAGCATCATGGTCGCCATGCCACTTGCCACCTCGCCGGCGTTGTACCCCCCCATGCCATCGGCCAGTATGGCTAACCCCAGATTCGGATTGGCAAATACCGCATCTTCGTTATGCCCTCGAACCATTCCCGAGTCAGTTCGGACAATGATTTCGAGAGCGCTGCTTAGCGTGTTGTCCACGTCATCTCCCTATAACTGAATATCAACATCAGGATGCAGTGCGAACATCTGATGCAAGCATGCGCGCAAATCACGTGCCATTTCGTCAGCCGTCTGATAGCGCTGCGTCATGACCTTGATCAACGCTCGATCGATAACGGCCGCCAGTTCATCCGGCACCTGCGGGTTTACGACACGGATATCGGGCACTGCCTCGCTGGTAATCTTGAGCATCAACTGCCCCATCGAATCGCCGACAAAGGGCAGTCGTCCGCAAGCCATCTGGTAGAGCGTAACGCCCAGAGAGAAAAGATCCGAGCGCCCGTCGACCTTCTTGCCTGACAACTGTTCGGGCGACATGTAACTTGGTGTGCCGAGCACCATGCCCGTTTTTGTTTTCGATGCGTCGGTAATCCGAGCGATACCGAAGTCGGTGACCTTGACCTGATCCGACTCAGGTTCGTACATCACGTTGGCCGGCTTCACATCACGGTGAACCACATTTTTGCCGTGCGCGTAGGCGAGTGCATCGGCCACGCGGGCGAGGATACTCACGACCTGCGGCAACGGCAACAACTGTCCGGGCGTGGTGAAGGGCACCAAATCCCCGCCCTTGATGAACTCCATCGCCACATAGGCCACATCGTGCTGCTCGCCGGCAGCGTACATGGCGACAATGTTCGGGTGCTTGAGACGTCCGACTGTCTCGGCCTCACGAAAGAAGCGTTGCTTTATATCGGCCAGTTCGCCTTCTTCAAACTCCTGCGACAGCGCCAGGGTCTTGATCGCCACGACGCGGTCGAGCTTTGTATCGCGGGCACGATAAACCACGCCCATGGCGCCCTTGCCGAGTTCCTTCTCGATGCGATAGTGGCCAATCATCGGCTTGTTGATGCGCTCGCCATCTACTGAGAAAGCTCCCGGCACGACCTTAGTGCGGTTGATGCGCTGTTCGAGATCACGGAACGTCGGGTTGTGCGCGGCCATGTAGAGGTATACCGCGGTGGCCTGCTTGAACTGCCGCTTGCGTTCAAAATCAAGCGCCAGGTTGTAGAGGTTCTCCATCAACCCATCATCAAGCGGACACGTGCAGAACGTGTCAAAGCCCCTATCGAGCCGGCCCTGCCCCTGGAAAGCCAGACCGAGCATGCGCTTCGATTCTGCCGGATCGGTTTCTGGCTTGGCCTTGCTGTTCCTGGCCAGCAGGACGCGTTTGATCGTCAGCAGGAGATGACCGACCAGCAACAGGGTCGCCGAAAGCGCCCATTGAATCCCCAGCACACGCCCCACCATCAGGGCAATCAGAATAAGGGCAGTGGCCACGGCACCGACGCCGGCTGGAAGCCGGGGCAAGAGGGTCATCAGATACAGCGCTACCAGCGCAAACGCACCGCGCGAAGCCCAAATACCCCACTCCGGCGGAATCGACGAATGCGTTTGCAGAAGACGATCCGTGGCTGGGGCCAGCCTGGCTTCGCCAGTATTCTGCAGATCGAGAAACGGAGTAGCGTAGGCTGTAACGAGCGTGACGGCGCTTACCACCAGTCCGAGGAACCAGTCAGTCTTCCAGAATCCCGACTTGCGCATTCTCATCCCTTTTATGGCGCATCGCTAAGGACGTTCTTTCAACCCTGCCACCGCGACTGTTA
>JANNNT010000348.1:0-3235 GCA_031398685.1 Rhodocyclaceae bacterium
GACCCTGCGCGAAGGTGTGCTCAGTGGCCTGGGCGGTTTTGGCGCGCTGTTCGAGGTACCCAAGCGTTATCGCGAACCGGTGCTGGTGTCCGGTACCGACGGCGTGGGAACCAAGCTCAAGCTGGCTTTTGACCTCAATCGCCACGACACGGTGGGTATCGATCTGGTGGCCATGAGCGTCAACGATGTTCTGGTGCAGGGTGCCGAACCGCTCTTTTTCCTCGACTACTTCGCTTGCGGCAAGCTCGATGTCGATACCGCCGCCAGCGTCATCAAGGGGGTCGCCAAAGGCTGCGAATACGCCGGTTGCGCGCTGATCGGCGGCGAAACGGCGGAGATGCCGGGAATGTACCCTGAAGGCGAATATGACCTAGCCGGTTTTGCCGTCGGTGCCGTTGAAAAATCGGCCATCATCACCGGTCGGGATATTGTTCCGGGCGACGTGGTGCTTGGTCTGCCGTCTTCCGGCGCGCATTCCAACGGCTATTCGCTGGTGCGCAAGATTATCGCCCGCTCGAATCCCGATCTTGATGCTCCCTTTGACGGTGACAAATCCCTGGCTGACGCCATCATGGCGCCGACCCGAATTTACGTGAAGCCGATGCTGGCGCTGATGTCGGTGCTGCCGGTCAAGGGGATGGCGCACATCACCGGCGGCGGCATCACCGAAAACGTTCCGCGCGTCTTGCCGGCGGCCGTCAAGGCCGTCATCGACCAGTCGAGCTGGCCGCGTCCCAAGCTCTTTCAGTGGCTGCAGAGCGAGGGCAATGTCGTTGAAAGCGAAATGCACCGCGTCTTCAACTGCGGTGTCGGCATGGTCGTTATCGTTGCCAGGGAAAACGTGCAGCAGGCTTTGCAGCTGCTGCATGCGGCTGGCGAGAAAGCGCTTGAGATCGGCCGCATCGAGGCGCGCAACGACGGCGAGGCGCAGACAATCGTCGTTTAAGGACGGCGGCCGCAATTCAGACTTTGAGGTCGATCGCCGAGTCCCGTGCCGATTCACGACGACTCCGCGTCAGACGGGTGTCGAGCAGGATGGGTCGATTTTCCTTCCGGCGTTCTTCCTTCCGGCGTTCTTCGTGTTCGTATTGCCCACGATTGTTGCGGCGATCCTGGTTTTCCTCGGCGGGGGGCTCGCCCTCAGTGCGAGCTTGCCGCAGAGCCGGTAAATTTTTCGACGAGGCGGCACGGAGGTTGGCCAAACCGTCGACCGGCTTGGGCTGGTTTGCTTCGGTCCCCGCTTTGTTGGCGATTTCGCTGAGATACAGCGGTGACGCTTCATTAGGAATTCTCATCACCTTCTCCCGCTTTTTCAGTGAGTCAAACAACTTAACGGCGTTTATCCAAGAAAACTTGAATGTGCGGTGTGCAAAGATCGAGGCTCGTGGGTCGCGTCCCGACAGTGAAGTGCTTCTAGCCGGATAAGTTTGAACTTTCCCTTCACTACATGGCAAAATTCCGGGTTTTCCCTCTGGCTGACTTGAACACGCAAAATGTACTGTTCAGGATGCCCTAAAGAGCCCACTCACTATCGCGCTGGTTGATCAAGAAAACCAAAAACACCACACGACCAGCGACCGTACCCGGTTCGCAAACGTTCACCCATCCATCCAACTTAACCTGAGACCAATCAAGGGACTTCACCATGACCCCAGCACCCGCTACCACCGTTACCGAAACTAAGATCATTCATTCCGACCCCACCGCTCTGGGGGTGTTCGGCCTCGCCATGGTGACTTTCGTCGCGGCCTCCCAGAAGATGGGTTGGACCACGGGAACAACCTATCTTATCCCCTGGGCGCTGTTTCTCGGGTCCGCCGCACAGATCTGGGCGTCCACCGTCGACTTCAAGAAAAACAACTATTTCGGCTCAATCGTTCTGGGGGTTTACGGCCTGTTCTGGGCCGCTGTCGCCATGCACTGGGCGATCAGCCAAGGCTGGATGGGCCCGGTGGATGCCAAAGCAGACATCCGGCAACTTGCGTTTGCCTGTTTCGGCTATTTCTTTTTTTCCATGTTCATCATGGTGGCGGCTTTTGAGGCCAACAAGGTTTTTGCAATCATCCTGATCCTCATCAACGTCCTGCTGCCGTCTCTCGGATTCTCCATCCTGGGGATCAACTACGGCTTGTTCTCGGCTCTGGCGGCGTGGTCCGAATTGCTGATTGCCTTGGTCGGTTTCTATGCAGCAGGTGCCCTTTTCCTCAACAGCTTTTTTGGACGGGTGATCCTGCCCATGGGCGCTCCGTTCGGCTTTATCCGAAAAGGCCCCGCAAAAGAATAGGTCCCGGTAATCGTTCAGCACACCAAATAGGGGCAGGCGCCCCTATTCCTTTTTGAGATGCGGAAAGGCGTAGTGGCGGGCTTCCTTTATCAGACCGACCGAAGGCAATGCGTGCCTATTCGGCCAAAGATCTTGTCAGTGTCAAGCCGCCGCGTTTTTCAGCTTCCGGTACAGGGTGTTGCGACTGATGCCGAGGCGTCTGGCGGCGGCGGAGAGGTTGCCGTCGGCGGCGGTGATGGTGCGGTCAATCGCCGAGCGCGAGAGGGCGCGCAAAGTGTTGTCGGGAGTGGAACTGGCATGGATTGCCGCAGCGGGACCAGACGCGGGCTGCATAAGCTCTTCGACCAGATCCTCCGGCAGATGCGTCCACTCGATGCAGTGTTCGTGCGTATCAAGCAAGGCCGCCGCCGTACGCAGGGCGCTGGCCAGTTGCCGTAGATTGCCCGGCCAGGAGTGCTCCGCCAGCGCACGCGCGACGTCGGGCGCCAGGGCCAAGGCCAGTTCGGGAGAGATTTCGCTCAGCAGGCGTTGGGCCAGCGTTGCGAAATCGCTACGTTCGCGCAAGGGCGGCAGTAATAGCGTCAAGCCGTTCAGGCGGTAGTACAGGTCGGCACGAAAACGGCCGGCTTCGACCTCGTCTTTCAGTCGGCGGTGGGTCGAGCAAATCAGCGCAAAGTCCACGGATTGCGCTTTTCCTCCACCCAGCGGGCTCACCTGACGCTCCTGCAGGACGCGCAGCAAACGGCTTTGCAGCGTCAGCGGCATGTCGCCAATTTCGTCGAGGAACAGTGTGCCGCCATGCGCTTCGCGCAAGCGTCCGGCTTTCCCTTCACGGCTGGCGCCGGTAAAGGCTCCGGGGGTATAGCCAAATAATTCAGCCTCGATCAGGTTTTCCGGCAATGCGGCACAATTGACGGCAATAAATGGCCCGAGTCGGCGCGGCCCCGAAGC
>JANNNT010000577.1:0-5080 GCA_031398685.1 Rhodocyclaceae bacterium
CTCGCACCAGCGTACCGACGAACAGTTGCAGAAGGCCAAGCAGGCGGCCGAGCAGGCCAATCTGGCCAAGAGTCGCTATATCACGTCGATCAGCCATGAGCTGCGCACGCCGCTCAACAGCATCCTCGGCTATGCGCAGATCCTCGACAATGACGAGGCCATCCCACCCAACCGGCGGCAGGCGGTGGATGTCATCCGCAAGAGCGGCGACCATCTGCTCTCGGTTATCGAAGGCACGCTCGACATCGCCCGCATCGAAGGCGGCAAACTGGCGCTGGAGGTCAAAACGCTCGACTTCCCGGAGTTCCTGCAGCAGATCATCGGCATGTTCGAGGTGCAGGCGCGCAACAAAGGCTTGAGCTTCGATTACCTGCCGGTGGGCGAACTGCCGACGCTGGTGCGTGCCGACGAGCGGCGGCTGAAGCAGATCCTGATCAACGTCCTGGGCAATGCCGTCAAATTCACGCTGCGCGGCAGCATCAGCCTGCGCGTCGAGTACCTGCGGGACATGGCCGTATTCGACATCCGCGATAGCGGCCCGGGCATCCCTGCGGAAGATCTGGAACTCATTTTCGAGCCCTTCGTCCGCGGCAGCAGCGCACCGGCCGGCGGCAGCGGTGTCGGCCTGACCATTGCGCGCATGCTCACCGACCTGATGGGCGGCGAGATGCAGGTCAGCAGCACACCGGGAGAAGGCAGCACCTTCCGCTCCCGCCTCTTCCTGCCGCAGGTGCACTCAGGGCAGGCGGCGCGCGAACAGCCTCGGGCCAACCGCATTGGCTACGTCGGTATCCGCCGCCGCATCCTGGTGGTCGATAACGAAAAAGTCGATAGCGACATGCTGCAGAGCGTCCTCGACCCGCTGGGCTTCCAGGTGGAGCAGGCGGCCAGCGGTTTCGAATGCCTGCAACTCATCCCCATCTTCTCGCCCCACCTCGTGTTCATGGATCTTGCCATGCCCGGCATCGACGGCTGGGAAACCATTCGCCGCATCCGCCAGAAAGAACTGAGCGACTGCCACATCGCCATCCTCTCCGCCAACGCCTTCGACAAAAACCTGGACAACGATGCCGGCATTACCGCCGATGACTTCATCGTCAAACCGGTGCGGGTCGATGAACTTCTCGACTGGATCGGTCGTAAGCTGGAACTGGAATGGGTCAGCGCCGAAACCCCGGTGCTCGCTCGCGCACCCGCATTCGCCCACCCGGCACCGTTATGCCCACCGGGACGTGAACACCTGTCCGCGCTCGACGAACTGGTCAACCTCGGTTACGTCCGCGGCATCCTCAACAAGCTCGGCGAAATCGAGCGATTGGACCCGGCCTACGGCGAATTCGTGCGCATACTGCGCGATCTGGCTCGTCAGTTTCAGTTTGAAGCCATGAAGGAAGTTCTTAGAAAGGGACGCGATGTTACGTGAGCCACCCCTTGAGCGTGATATCTCGGACATCGTCCTGATCGTGGACGACATTCCGGAAAACCTTTCACTGCTGCACGATGCGCTCGACGAATCGGGTTACACGGTGCTGGTCGCCACCAACGGCGAATCCGCCTTGCAGCGCGCGCGTCAGAGCTTGCCCGATGTCATCCTGCTCGACGCACTGATGCCCGGAATGGACGGCTTCGAAGTGGCCCGGCGCCTGAAAGCGGACTTTGCCACCCATCACATTCCCATCGTGTTCATGACCGGCTTGACCGAGACCGAACACGTCGTGGCCGCATTCGCTGCCGGTGGCGCCGACTACGTCACCAAACCCATTCGCCCGGCGGAAGTCCTGGCGCGCATTGCCGCGCACATGCAGAACGCCCGCCAGATGAAGCAGGCACGTACTGCGCTGGACGCCTTTGGCCAGGCCACTGTGGCCATACGCGCAACCGACGGCAAACTGGTCTGGCAAACGCCCCTGTCCAGAAAATTGCTCAAGGAATATTTCGCCACCGACGAGAAAGCAACGCCGCCGCGCCTGCTGGAGTGGATCGCCGAAGCGGAAGTTGCCCACCGCGATGGCCGCGAACCCACGGCACTGCTCATTGCCGAGGGCAGCCGGCGACTGCTCGCCTCGTTCCACGACCAGACCGGCGATCAGGAATGGCTGGTGGTACTGCGCGAAGAAAACGACGCTTCGGCCATCGAATCCCTGATTGCCGTCTTCCGCCTCACCCAGCGCGAAGCGGAAGTGCTTTATTGGGTAACGCTGGGCAAGACCACCAAGGATATCGGCGACATCCTTGGCAGCAGCCCGCGCACGGTCAACAAACATCTTGAACACGTGTTCGAAAAACTGGGCGTGGAAACCCGGACGGCGGCGGCGAACCTGGCGATGAGCAAGATGCGAGGAGCGTAAGCGCCTCAATCGGCACCGCCATCCGCTGAACCAGCTCGTCTTTCCGCAGCATCATCGCAAGCGTAGGCTTGACTAAAACTCTATTAATCAATAGACTTTTAATTGTTGCAACGCAGCATTTTATGTAAAAGCCTGCGCCGCACCAGTTTCGGCAGCCCCGCACTTCTGACCGCGGGCTAGCTTCACCTCACAACCCTGCGCGGCAACGGTGCCGGCGCCTGGCATTCTCCGGCTCGCCCACGAAGCATCGCCCCTCTGGCGACGGCCCGCAGAAAAACTCATCGAGGCAATCAATCATGCGCAATAAAACGGTGACGCTCGGCTTGCAGGGCGGTGGTTCTCACGGGGCGTTTACGTGGGGTGTACTTGATCGCCTGCTGGAAGACGGGCGCATCGATATCGAAGGCATCAGCGGTGCCAGCGCGGGAGCGATGAATGCCGTCGTGCTGGCGAACGGGTTCACGGTCGGCGGACGGGACGGCGCGCGTCAGGCCTTGAAGGATTTCTGGGAGAAGGTGGCCACCAATACGCCGCTCAGCGGAATTGCCGAGAACGCAACGCCGCCACTCGGTGACGGATCGTCGAGCAATTCCGCTCGGGCACTCAAGGCGCTCCTGCTCATGACGCGCTTCTTTTCGCCGTACCAGCTCAATCCCCTGGGCCTGAATCCGCTGCGCGACCTCCTGGTGCGCCAGGTTGACTTCGAACGGCTGCGCGCCGAGTGCACGATCGAGCTGTTTATTGCCACGACGCGCGTGAGTACAGGAACGCTCCGACTTTTCGGCACCCGAGAGCTGACGCTTGACGTCCTATTGGCATCGGCCTGCCTGCCGGCGCTGCACCACAGCGTGGAAATTGATGGCGAGGCCTACTGGGACGGTGGTCTGACCGCCAATCCGCCGGTGCTTCCGCTGCTCCATCTGTGCTCCGCCAACGATCTGATCCTGGTGCTTCTGCAACCGGCACCCAATCTGGAAACGCCGACCTCGGCCAACACGATAGCCCAGCGCCTGACCGAGATCAGTTTCACCTCAGCGCTCTCGACTGAACTGCGCGGGCTGGTGCGCGCAAAACGGGAGGCCGAGCGCGGCCTGTTCTCGCTTGGCCGCCTGGATCGACGGCTTCGACGTTTCTACTTGCACCTGATCGACTCGCCGGATTTCATGAGCCGCTTGACTATGCTCAGCAAGGCCAATACCGATTCCGCCTTCATCGGCGCCTTGCGTGACGAGGGCAGGAAGTGCGCCGAAACGTGGCTGGA
Source organism: Rhodocyclaceae bacterium (assembly GCA_031398685.1). GTDB lineage: Bacteria > Pseudomonadota > Gammaproteobacteria > Burkholderiales > Rhodocyclaceae > Propionivibrio. The sequence continues at coordinate 3,610 of JANNNT010000577.1, forward strand.
GAAAAATTTCCGGCTCATCGGCGCGCGCTCGTCGTGCAGCCTCGACCAGCTTCTTCGCTGAGGCAACTCCTGGTGAGCGGGGGATAGTCCTGAGGTGGCGCTTTTTTGATCGCGTCCTTCGGTGCCAACTACGCAATCTGACGTATTCCGCGAAAACGGCTTACTCCTTAATCTGGTGCTGCGCTGTAGCACATGTTGCAGCCCCAGCCCAAACTTTAAGGAGCCCACCATGAAATCCCGTCGCATTTTCATCAAGGCCACCGTGCTCTCTGCGGCCCTTGCTTCGTTCGGCCTCGTTTCATTGGCCGCCCACGCCGCCGACACCATCAAGGTTGGCGTTCTGCATTCCCTTTCCGGCACCATGGCCATTTCCGAGACCGCGCTCAAGGAAACCGTGCTGATGACCATCGATGAAATCAATAAGTCCGGTGGCGTGATGGGCATGAAGCTGGAGCCGGTGGTCGTCGATCCTGCTTCCAACTGGCCGCTGTTCGCCGAAAAGGCCCGCCAGTTGCTGACCAAGGACAAGGTCGCCGTCACCTTCGGCTGCTGGACTTCGGTTTCGCGCAAGTCGGTGCTGCCGGTGTACAAGGAACTGAACGGCCTGCTCTTTTACCCGGTCCAGTACGAAGGTGAAGAACTGGAAAAGAACGTCTTCTACACCGGCGCCGCGCCCAACCAGCAAGCCATTCCGGCCGTCGAATACCTGATGAGCAAGGACGGCGGCGAGGCCAAGCGTTTCGTGCTGCTCGGCACCGACTACGTCTATCCGCGTACCACCAACAAGATCCTGCGCGCCTTCCTCAAGTCCAAGGGCGTGGCCGAAGCCGACATCATGGAAGAGTACACCCCGTTCGGCCACAGCGATTACCAGACGATCATCGCCAAGATCAAGAAGTTCTCTTCCGAAGGCAAGAAGACCGCCGTCGTCTCGACCATCAACGGCGATTCCAACGTGCCCTTCTACAAGGAACTGGGCAACGCCGGCCTGAAGGCCACCGATGTGCCGGTGGTGGCTTTCTCGGTCGGCGAAGAGGAGTTGCGCGGTGTCGATACCAAGCCGCTGGTCGGTCACCTGGCCTCGTGGAACTACTTCATGACGCTCAAGAATGCCGAGAACGACAAGTTTGCCAAGATGTACAAGGCCTGGGCCATAAAGGCGAAACTGCCGAACGCCGACAAGGTGGTCACCAATGACCCGATGGAAGCCACCTACATCGGCATCCACATGTGGAAGCAGGCGGTCGAAAAGGCAAAATCCACCGATACCGACAAGGTCATCGCCGCCATGGGCGGCCAGACCTTCAAGGCGCCAAGCGGCATCATTTCAAAGATGGACGAGAAGAACCACCACCTGCACAAGTCGGTATTCATCGGCGAAGTGAAGGCCGACGGCCAGTTCAACGTCGTCTGGAAGACCCCGGGCCCGGTCAGAGCGCAACCGTGGAGTCCGTTCATTGCGGGTAACGAC
>JANNNT010000592.1:0-3305 GCA_031398685.1 Rhodocyclaceae bacterium
CGAAGAGGTGCCGAGCACGATCAGCAGTTCTTCCTTGATGTAGCGGATGAACTTCAGGATCGAGAAGCCATGCGCCCTGGCGATGGCGCCGAGGACCAGGAAGACGAATACCAGGCAGGTGGCGTAGAAGGTCCCCATCAGCTTGGCCAGCGGGATGAGCGAGGCCAGGCCGTATTTGCCGATCGTGAAGGCCATCGCGCCAAACGCTCCGATGGGTGCGACCTTCATGATGAATCCGACAATCGCGAACAGCACGTGTGATGCCTTTTCGATGAAGTCGAACACCAGCGTGCCGCGCCCGCCAAAGCTGTGCAGCGCGAAACCGAACATCAACGAGAACAGCAGCACCTGCAGCATCTCGCCCTTGGCGAAAGCATCGACCACCGTGGTCGGGATCACCGCCAGCAGGAACTCGGTGGTGGTCTGCATCTTGCCGGGTGCGGTGTAGGCGGCGATGGACTTGCTGTCGAGCGACGCCGCGTCGATGTTCATGCCAACACCTGGCTGCACCATGTTGACGATCACGAGACCGACGATAAGTGCGATCGTGCTGACGATTTCGAAATACAGCAGCGCATAACCGCCCGTCTTGCCGACCCTCTTCATGTCTTCCATGCCCGCGATGCCCACCACCACGGTGCAGAAGATGATGGGTGCGATGATCATCTTGATCAGCTTGATGAAACCATCGCCGAACGGCTTCATCGCGGTGCCGGTCTCGGGGTAGAAATGGCCCAGCAGCACGCCGACGATGCCGAACAGCACCTGCGAGAGCCTCTCGACCAGGACAAAAACCGGCTTGCCGCGATCACCGAGGGTGTGCAGGGCAAAGCCGAAGAGTATCGAGAAGAAAAGGACTTGCAGCATGTCGCCCCTGGCGAAGGCATCAACCACACTGGTCGGGATGATGTTCATCAGGAAGTCGGCGGTCGATAGCATCTTCCCCGGCCCGGCGTATGCGGCAATGCTCTTGGTATCCAGGGTGGCGACATCAACATTCATGCCGACACCGGGGGCCCAGATGTTGACGACTACGAGGCCAATGAGCAACGCGATGGTGCTGACAATCTCGAAGTAGAGGATGGCATAGCCGCCGGTCTTGCCGACCTTCTTCATGTCTTCCATGCCGGCGATGCCAACGACGATGGTGCAAAAGATGATCGGCGCAATGATCATCTTGATCAGCTTGATGAAGCCATCACCCAGGGGCTTCATGGCTGATCCGGTTTCCGGGTAAAAATGCCCGAGAGTGACGCCGACGGCTATTGCCACCAGAACCTGGAAGTACAGGCTTTTGAATAAGGATTGTTTGATCATTACTGGCTCCATGTCGATTATGTTGTCAACTGATGGCGGCACAACACAGCCAAGCACACACCACCGTGGCCTACCGCAGTGCGTTGTGCATTTCTCGCACCCTGCACGCACCCGATCCTCTTCGCCGGCCGCCCGATACACCCACTACCGGTCGGCCTTCGCAATGTGCAACGTCAATCAGAACAGCACTTTGACGAGCAGCCAGCCCACCACACACCCGGTACCCACGCCAATCAGTCCGGGAATGATGAAACTGTGGTTGATGACGAACTTCCCGATGCGCGTCGTACCGGAGCGGTCAAAGCCGATGCAGGCCAGATCACTGGCGTAGGTCGGCAGGATGAAGTAGCCGTAAGCGGCCGGCAGAAAAGCGATCATGACCTTTGGATCGACACCGAGACTGACGCCCAGCGGGGCAATGGCTGCGATGGCGGCAGCCTGGCTGTTGACCAGTTTGGAGACGATGAACAGGACGATGGCGTAGGTCCAGGGCTTCGCGGCTACGACGCCGGCCAGTGAGTTTTTCAGCAGTTCGAAATGCGCCTCGAAAACGGTATCGGCCATCCAGGCAACGCCGAAGATGGATATCACGGCCACCATGCCGGCCTTGAAAACCGTTCCGTTGGGGATCTCCTGCGGGCGAACCTTGCAGAGGATGAGGATGATGGCACCGGCAGAAAGCATCATCATCTGGATCGCCAGATTCATCGACAGTGGTTTGGCCTTGCCAACGGCACCGAGAACCGGACGCAACTCCGGAAACGCGCCGAGCAGAACGACAATGGCAATGGCGGAAAAGAATATCCAGGTTGCCCAGTAGGCTTCCTTCGGGAAGACTTTGTCCAGCAGCGTGGACGATTCGCCGTAGATGTAGGCCTTTTGCTCGGGATCCTTCAGTTTGGCCTGAAACTCGGGATCCTTGTCCAGATCCTTGCCGCGACGCATGCTCCAGAGTGCCGCAACGATAACGCCACAGAGCGTCGCGGGCATGCCCACCGAGAGCAGCTCAATCAGACTGATCGGGTGTGCAAGGCCGGTGGACTTGCCGAGAATGGCCACCATCGAGACCACGGCAACCGACACCGGCGAGGCGCAGATGCCGATTTGCGAGGCGATTGAGGCCACCGCCATGGGGCGCTCGGGTCGGATACCCTTCTTGATGGCGATGTCGTAAATGATCGGGAACATGGTGTACACCACGTGACCGGTTCCGCACATCACGGTCAGCGTCCAGGTGGTCAAGGGTGCCAGCAGGGTGATCTGATTCGGGTGACGACGCAGTATTTTCTCGGCAAAACGCATCATTACGTTAAGCCCGCCTGCGGTCTGCAGCACCGACGCGCAACCAAGTACTGACATGATGGTCAGCAGCACATCGATCGGTGGTTTGCCCGGCTGCAGGTGGAAGACAAAAACAAAAACCAGCAAACCAAGGCCGCTGATCAACCCAAGACCATAACCGCCATAACGCGCTCCTGCCAGCAAGCAGAAAAGAATGACGGCAAACTCAAGAATGATGCTCGTATCCACTGTTCCCCCTTATTGCAAAGTTATCAAATGACCCGTCGTAAAATCGATAGACAAATACTTCTCAGGCAACCGGGGGGCGGAAAATCAGGCAAATTGAGCTAGACAATCACGCCACAACGCCAATCAAGACAACTGCAGCCCCTTGTTCGTTATTCCCTCATGAGTATTTTTTATGTAATCGTGCTTAACTTTTCCAGAACCTGATTCAGACAAAATTCGGTTTTTTTATTACAGGGAATCGTATTCGAACGAAGGAAGCATGCGACTACCCGACCGAGTAGTGCGCGCCACGATTCACCAGTGGCTAGCGGAGCCTGAATGGCAGCATGCAAGGGGTGCCTCAGTCACAAAATGCGGGCACCCGATTTTTCCAGGCAGAACACGCCACAGGCGAGGATAATTGCGCATGATCAAAACCACACCCTCCTCCTCCTCGTCCGTTGCACGCGCTACGGGAC
>JANNNT010000358.1:0-2969 GCA_031398685.1 Rhodocyclaceae bacterium
CACCTGTGCGGCGCATCTTGCTGGGCCAACGGCGCTGCGCCGTACGGTGCCACCGGCGAGCACGACGGTGGCAGCGTTCAGGGCTCCTGGCCTGCAACAGCGTCCGAACTGCAATGGCCGGCGTGGACCGAACGCCTGCGCGGACAGATGCGGCAGGCGCTGGGCATGCTCGAAGTGCAACTCCCCGGCGACTGGTTTGTCGGCAATCACCTGACGCAGGCCGACATCTCGGCGGTGGCCGGCATCGGCTTCATCCGCTTCGTTCTCCCGCAAGAATGGCCGGCTGGCGAGTACCCGGCCCTGGAGCGACTGGTTGAACGACTCGAGGCCAGCCCGGCCTTCAAGGCGGTGCCGATCGAAGAGTAGCATTGCGTAGTGGCGCGGTTTCGTTCTGTTGGCGAAGGACGAAACCAGCCCACAATTTCGCGGCACCCCGAAGCGGTCGTCAATAGGCCATTGCAGCGCGGTAGGCCACAAGAACCGCATAAACGCTCGCTTCCATGACATACCGCCTCAAGATGGCTGTCCTGCTTGTTTCGCAGGCACGTCGACAAAATCATTCTTGTTGCCTCTTCCGCATGAGGATACGCATCCACCTTGCCAGCCCGCCCGTTTTGCCCGACCATGCCACCTTGATCTGCCGTCCACTCCAATAAGAATGCCATGTCACCACTGATTCGCCGCTCGCTCATTGCCCTTGCCATCATCGCTGCCCTCGCCGCCGTCTTCTGGTGGATCGGCCGGCCGAAGCCGATTGCCGTTGTCGTGAAGGAGATTGATCGCGGCAAGGTCGAATCGAGCATTGCCAACACCCGCGCCGGAACGGTGGAGGCCTGCCAGCGCACCAAGCTGTCGACCATCATGGGCGGTCGCATTGAACTGCTGGCGGTGAAGGAAGGCGACCGCGTGAAGAAGGGCCAGTTGCTGATGAAGCTGTGGAACGACGACCAGCAGGCGCAAAGCACCCTGGCGATGACGCAGGTGACCACCGCACGCCAGCGCGTGAACGAAGCCTGCGCGCAGGCGACCAACGCCGAGCGCGAGGCGGAACGGCAAACGTCGCTGCGTGAGAAGGGCTTTGTCTCCACCTCGCGTGAGGAATCGGCGCGCACCGAAGCACGGGCCAGACGCGCCGGATGCGAGGCGACCAAGGCCGATGTCGCGCAATTTCAGGCCAGGGTCAATGCCACCCGCGTCGAACAGGGACGGACGAGTCTCTACGCCCCGTTTGACGGCACCATCGCCAAGATCGTCGGCGAAGTCGGCGAATATTCGACGCCCTCGCCGCCCGGTGTGCAGACGCCGCCGGCCATTGATCTGATCGACGACTCCTGCCTGTACGTGAAGGCCCCGATGGACGAAGTCGACGCGCCGAAAATCCAGGCCGGGCAGTTGGTACGCATCAGCCTCGACGCGATGCCGAAGAAATCCTTCCCCGGCAAGGTCAGGCGCGTTGCGCCCTATGTTTCTGCGATTGAAAAGCAGGCCCGCACGGTCGACATCGAAGCCACCTTCGACCATCCCGAACAACCCGGCAAGCTGCTGGTCGGCTACAGCGCCGATGTCGAAGTCATCCTCGCTGTGCGTGACAACGTGGTGCGCGTTCCCACGTCGGCGCTGCTCGAAGGCGGCCGCGTGCTGGTGGCCGGCGCCGACGGCACGCTCGAAGAGCGCCATATCAAAACGGGGCTGGCCAACTGGGAATTCACTGAAGTCAGCGAAGGGCTCAACGCCGGAGATCGCGTTGTCACCTCGCTTGAACGCGTTGGGGTAAAGGCGGGTACCAGCTACACCGTCGACGAAAAACCCCAGGGCAAGTAATGGGCAAGGCACTGATCGAACTGTCCGACATCGAGCGGATTTTCTATCTTGGCGACAGCGAGGTCCATGCGCTGCGCCAGCTTGAACTGCGCATTGATGCCGGTGAATACGTCGCGGTGATGGGGCCGTCCGGTTCCGGCAAGTCGACCTTGCTCAACCTGCTGGGTCTGCTCGACCACCCGAATACCGGCACCTACCGGTTGGAAGGGCGCGACGTAACGACGCTGTCGCTTGATGAGCAAGCGCGTGTGCGTAGCGAACGCATCGGTTTCGTCTTCCAGAGTTTCCATCTGGTGCCGCGCCTGACCGCCGCCGAAAACATCTCCCTGCCGATGATCCTGGCCGGCATCGACCCGGCGCAGCGTGCCAAACGCGTCGAACAGGCGCTCAAGGATTATGGCCTGAGCAACCGTGCCAGTCACCGGCCAGATCAGCTCTCCGGCGGCCAGCGCCAGCGCGTGGCCATCGCCCGCGCCACCATCATGCAACCGGCAATGATTCTCGCCGACGAACCGACCGGCAACCTCGACCGCGCCACCGGCGAAGAAGTCATGCGCCTGCTTGAAGAACTCAACGCCCGCGGCGTCACCCTGATCGTCGTCACCCACGACACCGCCCTCGGCGCCCGTGCCCGGCGGCAGTTGCTGATGGAAGACGGCGAGTTGAGGCATGATTCGATGGCACTGGAAAAAGCATGAACCACAGCGGGCACAGCGAGCACGGCGAAATGCAAGACAAGGTACATTTTCCACGTCCACTGATTTTTCGACCCGCACGTTCTCGGCTTGTCGCCGTGCCCGCCGTGTTCGCCGTGGCTAATCGCACTTAAATACCATGCGCACCCCCGACCTGATCCGCTTCGCCCGCGATGCCGCGACCGGCAACCTGCTGCGCACTTCGCTGCTGGTTCTGGCGATGGCCATTGGCGTGGCCGCCGTGGTGGTGCTCACGGCCCTTGGCGACGGCGCCCGGCGTTACGTGGTCGCCGAGTTTTCTTCGCTCGGCACCAACCTCGTCATCGTCCTGCCCGGCCGCTCGCAAACCGGCGGTTTCAATCCCGGCAATGCCATCACCAGCACGCCACGTGACCTCTCCATCGACGACGCGCAAGCCCTGCTGCGTGCAAGTTCCGTGCGTCGTGTTGCGCC
>JANNNT010000646.1:0-1677 GCA_031398685.1 Rhodocyclaceae bacterium
GCGCGAATACCCTGCTCCTTGTGCGCGTTGATGAAGTTCGCCAGCTCGCGCGGCGGGTATTTTTCGTCATCGACGTTGAGGTTTTTCAACAGGCGCTTGATCGCTGACAGCTGATCCGCCGAATCGAGAATCTGGAACAGCGCCGGCAAACCGGCATCGCGGTGATGCGCGCGCAGCAGACGGTTGCACAGGCCGTGGAAGGTACCGATCCACAGGCCTCGCGTAGTGATCGGCAGCATCGCCGCAAGGCGCGCCAGCATTTCCTTGGCCGCCTTGTTGGTGAAGGTCACGGCGAGGATGCCATGCGGCCCGACCTGCCCCGTTGAAACCAGCCAGGCAATGCGCGTGGTCAGCACGCGCGTTTTGCCGCTACCCGCCCCGGCGAGAATCAGCGCATGTTGCGGAGGAAGAGTAACGGCAGCAAGTTGCTCGGGATTTAGATGGGCCAGCAGATCGGACATGAACGGGAGTCTCGTGGAAGCAGCACGGATTATACCGGTCGCTCCAATTCGAATCCCGCTTAACCGCTTTCAACACGCAGCACACAGAGGCACGGAGAAAGAACCATAGCTCCCGTTTCTCGCCGTCCGGCTGTGGTGAATGCTGGTATCAGTGCCGCGACTACCGGCAGTAATCGTTGCGCTACGGGCGTTGACCACGCGTTGCCGAAACCGGAGGGGGAAAATGCTCCGAGAGCCTCTTCATGGAACCGCCTTTCAGGTGGGGAACGGACGTAATGCTGACCGTCCGTCGGGCTTGCCGGAAATTGACCAAACTCCATGTTCTGCAAAGGGTTTTACCTTGCTGCCAGCTCGTTTTCCGAAGCTTTAAATTGACCGGAAGTACGGTTCCGCAGTACCATAACAACCTTCGACCAACTGTTACTGGAACTGAAATCATGAATGCTCCACAGATAAAGCCGGGCGTCATCGCCGGTGATGATTTGCAAGCCCTCTTCGCCCTGGCCAAGGCCAAGAACTTTGCCCTGCCAGCCGTCAACGTCATCAACACCAGCACGGTCAACGCCGTCATGGAAACGGCCGCTGAAATCAAATCCCCGGCCGTCATTCAGTTCTCCAACGGTGGCGCCCAGTTCTTTGCCGGCAAGGCCCTTAATAACGACGCCCAGCGCGCTTGCATCGCCGGTGCCGTTTCCGCCGCAATGCACATTCACTCGCTGGCCGAAATCTACGGTGCGACCATCGTGCTGCACACCGACCACGCCGCCAAGAAGCTGCTGCCCTGGATCGACGGCCTGCTGGATGCCGGCGAGAAGTTCTACAAGGCCAACGGCAAGCCGCTGTTCAGTTCGCACATGCTCGACCTGTCGGAAGAGCCGCTGGAAGAGAACATCGAAATCTGTTCGCGCTACCTTGAGCGCATGAGCAAGATCGGCATGACGCTGGAAATCGAACTCGGCGTTACCGGCGGTGAAGAAGACGGCGTTGACAACAGCGATGTCGATAGCTCCAAGCTCTACACCCAACCCGAAGATGTCGCCTACGCCTACGAAAAACTGTCCAAGATCAGCAACCGCTTCACCATCGCCGCCTCGTTCGGCAATGTGCACGGCGTGTACAAACCGGGCAACGTCAAGCTGCAACCGGTCATCCTGAAGAACTCGCAGGACTTCATCGCCAAGAAGTTCGCCACCCAGGCACAGCCGATCAACTTCGT
>JANNNT010000664.1:0-22149 GCA_031398685.1 Rhodocyclaceae bacterium
ACCGGCTTGCCCAGAATGGGCACCATCGGTTTCGGCAAGTCCTTGGTCAGCGGGCGAACCCGGGTGCCCTGGCCAGCCGCCAGAATTATTGCTTTTGCCATTTGTCGTCTCTAATAAATCCGGCTAGTGGCCAACCACAAACTCGTGAACACCTGTCGCGTCACGTTTCGCTTTCATGCGCAGCAAGCACTCCTGCACCAGCAACTCAGCTCTTTCCTGACTTGCGGCCTCGGCATAGCAGCGTAATTCCGGCGCATTGCCCGAGGGGCGGAAATGCACGATCTCATCGTTCTCAAGAAATATCCGAAGTCCGTCGGTTTGATCCAGCCCGGTGGGCTGTCCACAGAGGCCTGCCAACAACTCATCAATGGCGGCAGGTGATGCGGTGAGATCCGACAGGATTTTCTGGCTCGTTGTTGTAGGAAACGACTGCAGACGATCACTCGCCGTGAAACGCCCAGGCAACCGCCGGGGCAATTCGGAAACCTTGCACTCATTCGCTCTGGCCATGGAGAGCAGGCAGAGGATAGGCAACACCGCATCCCGGGTCAGCAAGGGGGTCAAGACGCTGCCGTTCTTGGCCAGGGCAGATCCCACCAGAAAACCGCCATTGGGCTCAAACCCGACGACATTTGTTTTTCCGGACCGGGTCAATCCCTCGATAGCCTCAATCACGTAAGGCGAACCGATACGCGTCCTGATCACTTGCAAGAACGAGCCGCACAGTTCAACGGCGGTGTTGCAGCTCACCGTGGTGGCCACCGCCTGCGCTCCCAGGTACTGGGCGCACAGGATGCCGGCCAGGTCGCCTCTGAACCAGTGACCGTGCTCGTCACCAAGCAAAGGCCGGTCGCCATCGCCATCCGTGGAAAGAATGGCATCAAATGCGTACTGCTCAGCCCAGCGACGCGCTTGCTGGATATCGGCCGCACTCACGGCTTCCGTGTCGATGGGAACAAATTCGTCTACGCGACCCAGGGAAATGACTTCGGCGCCCAGGAGCTCCAGAATTTCCCGCAACAAATCGCGTGCAACACTGGAGTGTTCGTAGAAGCCAAGCTTCATACCCGCAAGGCATCGGGCCGGAAAAAACTGAAGATAGCGGTCGATGTAGCTCCGATAGGCGCTTCGATTGACTTCCGGCAGGGTAGTCGTCAAGCCCTTCTCGGGCACGGTGACAACGGCTCGACTGATCCTGGCTTCATCCGCCTTGGTGATCTCGCCCTCCGTTCCGTAGAACTTGATCCCGTTCCGGTCGAAAGGAATGTGGCTGCCGGTGACCATGATGGCCGGCAGGCCGTGCGTCTGGGCGTAATAGGCGAGTGCCGGCGTAGGAATGGCGCCGCAAAAGTCCACGCTCAGCCCGGCATGCTGGATAGCGGCCGCACAGGCCGCCGCGATTCCGGGGCTGCTCGGGCGCAAATCCATGGCCAGCGCTACGCGCCCGGAAGTTGCAGCAATCGCTTTCAGGAAGGCCGCGGTATAGGCGAAAGAGACCTCATCGGTCATGTCAGCCACCAAGCCGCGTGCGCCGCTGGTGCCGAAACGGACTCCGCTGGAGTCCATCAGTTCATGGATTGATATTTGTCGTTCAGAAGGGTTCATGGAATATTTTTCTGCCCAAGGCTTTTTTTGTAAAGGTGTGTCATGCGAGGAAAACGCTCAGCGGCTATGAAGCGCGGGGGCGGGTTGCAAAAGACTGGTTGTAAAGCGACGTCGCGCCACACGCTGTTGTCTCACGACGTCGCTCATTGAGCCAACCTTCAAGACCAGGCAAAATCAACCCACGTAGTCCACGCAGCGGATCCCTATGCAGGTTACGGAATGCGCAAAAGCATTATGGACAACACTTTCCCGATTATCCCTATTATCGTAGCTGACTGACATAATCCGCTTTTTTGCCACGATATTTAATGGCAAGATAAATAAAATAAACGATATCAACTGTATAGCGCTTGGCCAGCCGCTTCGGTTCGAGGGATAGTCTGTAAAGCCACTCAACACGTATGTGCCGAACCCACATCGGAGCGCGCTGGATATTGCCCGACAAGAAGTCGAACAGGGCGCCGACTCCGATAATCAATTTTGCGTCGAGCAAAGAACAATGTCGACTTATCCAGCCTTCCTGTTTGGGGTTACCCAAAGCCACAAGCACGATTTCTGCGCCGGACGAATTGATCTGCGAGTACAAGCTTTCTGACCGTATTTGTTCAAAGCCATCCGCGCAGCCTACAACGTTATGGCCGTATTTCTGGCGTATGACTTCCCCGGCCTGTTCGGCAACCCCCGGCCGTCCGCCTACAAGAAAAATCTTATGCGGAGACTTGAGCGCGCCAAGAAAGGCCGGGCAGAAATCCGTACCATTCAGGTTTTCCTTGAATTTTTCACCATGAACAATTCGGGCGGCAATGTCCATGGCGATACCATCATTAATAATCAGAACCGGGTCGCTGCAAAGCCACTCAATATAGTCGCGGCAGTTAACAACGAAGTTGGAATTGGCAAACAGCAAGACGCATTGCTGAGAGTCCCGGAGTTTCCCCGTGAGTATCTCGCACAAGGTCCGGCTGGTCGTATTGAATATTGGATATCCTGCGATGTCCATCTTCAAAAACTTGGCATTCATAATGCGCTCCACGTTATTTCAGGCAGGTAAAGGGTTTGTAGGGAAGGAACTCGCGGTCATTAAGCAGGCACCCTCCTTAGTGCGGATTTAAGGAGCGAGATGATCTCTTTTGTCTGCTTGCTCCCGAAGATCATGGAGCAGGCGATAAATACGACCGTTCCAATTCCTGCGGCGGCAATAAACTGCAGCGGAACATTGACCAGATAAGAATTGGTTAACCGGAAGGCGACAATCGCCAGGAACGATAGAACACTTGCCAGTGCGAAAGGCCATATCCGGATGGCCTCGTTCCAGAGATCGATATCAAGGGAACGTCTGACGATAATGATGTAGACCGGTACAGCGGCGAACCCGACAACGGCAATGCCGAGAGCCATCAGGATCAGCCCGTTGGACGCTAACAGCAGAAACAGCATGCTCAGTCCGAGCAACGTTGCCACAACGTTGTATCGGAAAAATACATTCAGCCGGTTATTCGCCCGGAAAATTTCACGAACCACAAAATTGAACGGCAAGGCGGCCGCGCTGATGACGTAAATCTGCAAAAGAATGATCGCGGGGTTCCAGCTTTCCCCAAAAATAAACGGAACGTAGATGGGTGCGGTTGCAGACGCGATGGACAACAACGGGAAAAGAAATGAGCATCCCAGCAGTAGTGCCTTTCCGGCGATATCCGATTGGTCGGACGGGTTGCCTTTCATCCTGGACATGCTGGGGTACAGGACGACAAGCGGAGCGGTTACCAGGATTTCCTGAAGTGCCAGCCGTATCCTCATCACGAACGCATAGTAGCCAAGGGGGCCGGCGCCGAGCAGATCAGCAATAACCAGGCGCGGGAATTGCTGGTCAACATAAGCAAGGCCCGAAACCTTTATGGCGTTTAGCCCGGGTTTAACCGCATCGACCAGGCTCCGGGCGCTGAACCTGAAGCGCGGTTGCCAGCCGGCATAGGGCCAGATTATCAAGTTCATGACAACGTAGAACGCAACTTGTTGCCACACGATGGCATAAGCGCCATAGCCTCTGAATGCCAGGGCCAGACCGACGGCGCCGCCCGTGATGGTGGCGATAAAAGTCCTTATGGCGTAAAGCTTGAAATTCATTGCCTTCATGACGACCATGTTCGGCACAGCACTAAGAGCCAGAAGAAAGGGCACAATCGAGAAGCAGTAAAGGATTGTCTCCAGTTTGGGCTGCTCAAGAGCCGTCGCGAGCAAACCGGCGGTCGCGATGCAAAAAATGCTCAACCCGATACCGAGTCCGATCGAAGTCCAGAACAGGCTCGACAGGGAAAGGTCGTCCTCGATCTGCAAGCTCACAATCCCGTCGACGAGGCCCCAAACGATGATCCCGGTTAAAAGGAAATAGATAAAGCATATATTGGCCAGTCCGTACTCTTCGGGTCCCACCAGCCGGGCCAGAATCATGAAAACTAGGAACGAGATTCCTTGTTGTCCGCCTTTTTCCAGTACCGACCAGAACGCACTGCTTGCCAGTTTGTTTTTCTGCGTCATCAAGTGCTCAACTGTAGATTGTGCTTATTGTGGATCGAGCATTCCAACGGTGTATGACCTCGGCTCGAGTCATGGGTTCGCCGCCAGTTCCTTCAACGCGATATCGTAGTAAGGCTTCGTAAAATAGGAATTTGCCCTGGAGAGGCAGGCGTCGACCTTTGATTTCGCCTGGCCGCGATCAGAATAGATCTTCAAGATGAGGTCGGTGGCGTGTTCCACGTCCGCGTCAGCCCATTGCAAATTCTCCAGGGACGCAAATTCGGGATTATTCGATTGAACGGGGATGAGGTTTACCCGAACAGGAAAACTGTTCTCTTCCGAGCAAAAGTCCGTGCTACCGGACCAATCGCTTACCATGGTCGGGGTGCCAAGCAGCATGGCCTCAGCTATGGTCAAGCCGAATCCTTCGGATCGATGCAGCGAAATATACAGGTCGGATTCCTTTATCAAACCGGCCACGTTGGCGGATTCCCAAAGTTCGTCGACCAGGATGATGTTGCCGTAGTGACTTATCGTCTCCAATAGCTCGGCTTTTTCGGGAGAACGACTTCCGTGGCTGCTTTTCAACACAAGACACGCCGAAGAATTATTGCCAAATGCTTGGGTAAAGGCGCGGATCACGGCCCAGGGATTCTTTCTTTCAATGGCGGAACCAAAGCTGAAAATACAGCTGACCAGGAAAACATCCGCCGACACGCCGAGTTGCTGCCTCATGCCCGCCGAAAGGGCTTGTGCCGATACCGGATGCGGCACGGTGATGACCGGTTTGGCCGTTTCGTGGCGGAGAGCACGAGAGGTAAAAGTCGATGGCGTGAAAATGGCGTTTATATAGCGTGTTGCATGGCGCCATTCAGTCGGAACCCGCTCCAGTTCCCATGCCCAGTAGCCGATATTGTAGGTCTGCCTGTAATTGCGCATTCCCATGGAGAATATGGCGGGCGGTAGCATCGGGGGGTTCAGATGGAAAATCCGGCAGCCAATTTCGCGTTCCTGTGCGGTATCGCGAAATTGCCACTCGATCTCGTCCTGTTTTCTGAACACCTTTTCGACGCTGCGACAGCGCACTTTATAACCGCAGTGTTGAAGTTGCCGTGCGCATAGCCGGGCTGACTCGCCGATGCCGGTCGCGCTATGGAAAAACCCGATAACCTCGACACCATCCCTGGCATCACTGAAAATCGGAGCGCGGCTTGTCGGGATTAAATGATGTAAGAGTTTACGTCTTGAGAATCGGTAGATCTGGCGCAGCATGATGACTCTTTCGTTGTTGTAATGGGTGAGGAACTGACGTCATATTTGGAATCAAGTCGTCAATTGCCGTCCTCGCTTCCGAAATAACCTCTGAGCGTCGAGTCTCGTCGTATCCTTTGGCCAGGGCTCCATGAATCTTCCGTACGACAGTATCGATATCGGTTTCTGAAGAGCCAATGTAGAAGTCTTGCCTGCCGGTAGACTCGAAAAAGCTCCTGAGCTTGTTGTCCCAACCCAGGCCGACGGTCGGTATCCCGTAAGAAAAGGCAATGATGTTCGCGTGCAGACGATGCGAGAGGACGACGTCCGCTTCGGTGATTTGACTTACCAATTCCTTGGGCGTTGTCGGCGGCTCCAGAAAAACAACCTCGGTACCGCCCAGATCGCGCGTCGCGTCGGATGTTTGCTCGATTTTCTTGATGAACGCGTTGTCAAGATCGGCGCCGTTCGTGAATAACCGTATATCGAAAGAATTCCCGAGCCTTCTGATCAAGGCCTGATAAAAATCGATCTGACCAAACGCGACATCCGCTGCGCTTTCGGAGTGCTGTTGCAACTCATACAAGTCGGAAACACCGATGGCAAGAATCTTTCTATTCGATGCGCCCCGCGTTCCCGCCGCGTTGCCGTAGTGGTCCGCAGCAAGCAAGCCTGGATCTCGCGCGATATGCGCTTCCAGAGACGGGAAATGAAGCGACCAGTGCTGCTGCGACGCGCGGTCGCGTACGGCGACAAAGCGTAAATTGCCGTGGCGAATGGCCGAATTGAAAAACCTGGCCGCTTGGCGGGACCATGTTTTCGAGACCCCAACCGCATAAACGGCGATGCTTATCCCCTTAGGAGCAGAGCGTACCGCTCGTGCTATGCGCATAGGGAAATACAGGTCGACGTCCTGGAACAACTGGCCACCGCCAATGACCACGGCGTCACAATCCCTCAGCTGTTCTTCCCACGGCTTTCCGTATTTCGCATTGATCAGGATTGGCAGCAGATGGGCATAGAGTCTGTTCTGCAGCCAGAGCGGTAGCGTCTTCACAATCCGCATCAGCCCGAGGCTTTTTCCAGCGAGGCTACCCCCCCTCCCGAAGTCATCTCGTCCGCCCACGTCAATGGAAATGACGGTTGCGCCGGGAACCCGTTTCCTGATCTCGGATTCGAGGCAGTCGGCAATGACGCCGTCGCCCAGATTGGGGCTGTACTTTACGTTGATTAAAGCGATCTTCATGCATTACCTTTATTTGCAGCGGCCTGTGCGATCGTCCCCGGCGAAAGCGAGGCCGCCTCATTGCGTTCAAACTTGATGGAAGGTCTCAATAGAGTTGCCGACAGTCTGGTAGTGGCCATCAGGCCGGCAATCCAGGCGAAGACGGGTTTAGTGTTCCGTTGGATGGTCGCTTCAAAGTAGTACGCCACCGTAAAGGCGAGCAGGACAATCGCCGGAATCACCAGCAGCGTTGCCGACATCTTGTTCAGGCCGAGGTCGGTAAGCAGACCCACCCAAATACGACCAATCTGGCTGTGCAGCAAGTACAGCGGATAGGTGGTGAGTCCGATCCAGCGGCAGATGGACTGCGTTTTTTCCGATACCGCATGCGATTGCCTGGCAATTGATAGGAAAACAACGGCAATGCCAAACGCCGAAAACAGCAATTCCGGAACTGGCGACGCTTTCACGATAAATATTGAATGGTGGCAAGCTTGCAAGGCGCCGCCTAACAGGCATATCGAAAGCGACACCCACCGATCCTTGATGCCGGCCTTCGTCATTAGCCATATATTGATGCCTACGCCAAACCAGGCACCGTGATGGACAAGGCTCAAATCGAGGTAGCGCTTGAAGCCGCTGTCGATAATTGCATTGTGGTTGGGGATGTCCTTGTACAGAAAATACGTCGCAAAGAACACGGCCCAATAGAGGAGTGATACGGCTCCGAGAGCCGTGGATAGCGTCTTGATGAATCTGAATGAGTTGGTAACAAGGAGAAGGAGGATTACAAAATAGAATGAAATCTCGACGAACAATGTCCAGTAGACGCCGTCGATCCAGATGTCGTCCAGGCTACTGATCGGCCACGGAACGACCGGTATGAGGAAAATGGAGGCCAGATACCTGCGCAGCAGACCGGTCTGACCTGAATCGAACAGCACGAGGCAGGCGAGCGTCAGCGTGGCACAAACCCAGGCAGCGGGCGCAAGCCGGGTAAACCGGCTTTGTATGAAGGCAAACGGACTTCTTCCGTCGGCGCTTAAGGAAATGATGAATCCTGAGATCACGAAAAAAACATTGACCCCGGCCGCACCCCAATGAAACAGATGGTAGTCATCGGATATGCGCGGGAGGTAGTGGCTGACAACCACGGCAAGCGCGCATAAGAATCTCAGCAGGTCGAGACCGAGGATTTCTTTTCTCTTGATGATCGATGATTTCATGTGAATGTCGCCCTTCGGTTAGGGGCTGGCGCGGCGTTGTCCGCAGGAACACTGGCGCCAGCGGAGGTATTCAGGGACGGTTTCGGGTCAAGGTTTGCCATTGATTGCTCCATCTCCTTCGGGTCACTTCGGCAGAAAGGTGCGCAAAACGGTCAGTTGACCTGCTTCCCGAGCAGTCGTCGGGTGAATGCTGAAGGGATACTTTCCCCACCACGCGCCCGCCGCCCAATAAGACCAGCCCAGCCACGCATCGGCGTCCTGCATCGATTCAAGCAGGACCTGAAGCGCTGCCAGGCATTCGGGCGAATCGGCGACGCCAAACTCGCCCAGGAATAGTCGCTTCTTCTCCAGCTTGGCCCAGGCGGTTACCTTATCCATGACGGTGCGAAGCCGCGCCGCGTCGATGCAAGTGCCAGTCGTGCCCGAATAGTCGGCGTCCGCATACTGATGCAATTCAATTGCGAAGTTGTTCAGCGGGTCCTTGAAATTACGGAACTCGCTGGCCGCCGACACCCCATCGAAAGACCTTTCCCATTCGTGGGCGCCGCTCCAGCGTCCGCTGCCAACCATCAGCAAGTTCTTGGCGCCGGCATTGCGCAGGGCAAGCACGGTGTCCTGGGCGATGGTCAGCCATTGCGGTACCGGGACCGCTTTCGGCTCGTTCATCAAGCCGAAGGCCGCGTCGTTGGGGTCGCTGAACGCCTGATGCAGGCGTAGCCAGACGTCGATGAATGCGGTGGCGGGAAGATCAGCGCTGCCCACAACGCGTCCGCTATGGCTTCCGTAGTTGTGCAGATCGATCAGGGTGCACAGGCCGAGGTCGCGGGCCGAGTTAACTACACGGCGGAGTTGTTCAAGTTCGGTAGGGTCGAGCGGTGCGTTGGGTTGCTGCTGTATGCGTTCCCAGCGAATGGGAACGCGCACCACGTTCATGCCCAAGTCGCGAAAGTGGGCAAGGTCCTTGGGCGAGGGATAAACGTAATCCTTGTTGAGCACGCCGGGCAAGCGCTTGGCGTTGAATTCCGCGCCAGCAATGTTTACGCCGAGCAGCTGCTTTTGATCAATACAGCCCGCCTGCGCACCACCAGACAGCAGCAGCCACAGTGCGCCGATGATCGATGCGAGTACGCTGATTGGCCGGCGCGGAATGAAACGGTGCGTTGTTTGCCTGGTCATCGTTCGTCCATCACTTGGTCGTATTGCTGCACATAACTGGCGGCGACACCCTTCCAGGAATAGGGAGAAGCGGCGCGACGCGCGGCTTCCCGGCGGTCCGGGCCGCTGTTGGCCTGCCGGGACAGCAGGGTGTGCAACTGAGCAATCTGTTGCGCCTTGATTGTCGGCTGGCCGGTATCAAGAATGAGTCCGATGCCGGTACTGTCTACGAGGTATCTGAATGGCGGAATAGCGCTAAGAATGGGTACGAGCCCGGCACTCATCGCCTCGATCGGGGCGATTCCAAAACCTTCGTGGCGCGACATGCAAATGTAGTAACTGGCCTGGGAAATCAGCGCCCTCAGATCTTCGTTGCTCGGTCCCGGGAAAATCAAAACGCGGTCGGCGATACCCGACTCATCGGCATGCGCGCGAATTGCATCGGCGTTCAGATCGTATTCGCGGCCGGCAACGATCAGTCGCCACGGCGTTTCGGGTTGCTGAGCGCACAGCGCAGCCAGCACATCTAGCGTTTCCAGGAGGCCTTTATTGACGGACCAGCGCCCGAAATAGATCAGCGTGGGTTGCAATGGGTGCGAGGACGCGTCGTCGAACTTCTCGATATCCACGCCGTTTTCGATGGTCTTGAGTCGCCGTCCGTTAACTACCTGACTGAATATTTCGCCATCATTTCCGCTGGTGGCGATGATCCTCCGGTAAGCCAGGGCCGACGCACGGGTCATGCTGTTGAAGTAGAGTCGCTTGATCCGTGCCGCAAACATCGTGTGGAAAAAACCACCGTGCGTCGAGGCGATCAACGGCTTGCCGTGCACCAGTCTGGTCAATGCCAGGTAGTCGAAAAAGAAGTCGATACCGTGTACATGAACCAGATCGGCATCGCGCAACGTTCTTAATACTTGCGGACACAGTGGGTAGCGTTCGGACCCGCGGAAGGACAGGCGCTGGACCGGGATACCATCCAGGGTTTCGCGGCTCGGCAGCGGATCCCCGGGTTCGCGGAACACCCGGTCAAGCGTAATGACCGAAGGATCGTAGCGGCTTTCGCTTTGCTGGTATTGGACAAGATTGCGAACGACCTCTTCCATGCCCCCGATTGAAGGCAGGTATTGGCGCACGACATGGGCGACTTTCATGCTTTGGTTTCCTTATATGGCACGAACGAGCCTGCGGAGGGCGTTACGGGTCGTGTAAAAGTGGAGTAATTCGGGTGCGTGTCTGGGGGAGACTCTGTCCGCCGACGGGAGGGGGCGCTTAGCACGCCAAACAGGAACCACATGACCCCTGCCGTTTTGAGCGCGAAGATGGACGTTCCGCTGATCGCCAGGCTCGCAAAGATGTAGAGCACGATCAACGAGCGAAAACGGACCCCGCGCATGTCGGCCATGGGGATCAGGAACAGCGTGCCAATCAAGGCGATTAACAGCGGCGCGCCAAAACGCGACAGCACGTGGGCGTAGCCCATGTCGCCATAATTGGGAAGCGGAACGCCAAGCCCCATCAGCAAGGACCAGTCGAAGTGCAGCAGTTCAGTGCCGCTGCGGGTAATGCGCCCGATAACATTGTCGCCCGTTCCGGGCATGAACAACGCAACGGCGATGACGGCGGCGAGGATGACAAAGGGAAAAACGGGCGCCATCCGTCCAAGTATTGGCGCGGGGACAAACCTGAACACCACCAGCAAGGCGCTCATCATTAGACCAAAACGCGAATCGCACAGAGTGATCAGCACGGCCGCCGCGAGGACAAAAAATGGACTCTTGTACAACTCCTGCCACGGCTTGCTTAGCGCCCAGGCCAAAAGGATGACCGCGAAGTTTCCAAGCGATACGGGCTCCATCAATACCGACGAAGCGCGGTGCGACCCGAGAAGAGCGGGCAGAATGGTGCGCCCTATGCCGTCTGGACGGAACCCGTTGAGGGTCAGCATCTGCCCCTCGAACATGGCCGAACTCTCGCGAATAGTGCCCAGGTTCACGTAGAACGAAAAGGTATTGAACAGCGTTGCGTAGGCGTCGACAAAGAAGACTTCGAACAGACCAACGACGACCAGAATACCCACGATAAGCTTGAGGCAACGGTCGGCAACTCGTTCATCGGCAACATATTGACCGAGGCTAAGGAATAAAACCGGGATGATCAGATCGCGCAGGCTCTTGAAATCGGGGCTCTGGCGGATTAGCCAGGTGAAGACAATCCAGGCGCAGACGCAAAGACCAAACGCAACAGCGGACAACGGCAGGCGTCGAACCAGAATGCTCAGGCAGGCTGCAAAGATGAGTGCTTCAACGAGACCAACGAGCGCGGGGGACGCAGTGATACCCCGGGCATTGAGAATGCTCAATACGGAAAGGTAGCAGACAGACGCGGCGAGGATGGCCATAACCAGGTTGACTGGATAGGGCGATACCAATCGCTCAGTTTGCTCGTGCTGAGGGCTTTGAAGCATTGAATAAAATCCGGTTAATCCGATTAAGACCCGTGCGTGTAGCAGGCCAGGCGCCCGAAACGCGACGCCGATCCTGCGGCTTCATCTACGCTGGTTTACCCGTCACGCGTCGTTGAGTACCGAGCCGACGAGCTTGGCACCAGAGCGCTGCAAGCTTTGCGTGAGTTGCGCCAGGTCGCGCAGCGAACTCCTGTTCTTGCGCGCCACCATGAGCGCGGCACCGGCGCGTACGGCGACGGTCTGCGCATCGGCGTATTTGCTGGCGGCCGGGGTGTCGATGATGATTACGTCAAAATCACGGCTGAGCGAGTGCAAGACTTCGTTAAAGGCGGGGCGGCCGAGCAACTCCTGTGGATTGGGCGGCACGGTGCCCGCCGGCAAAACGGAGAGTTCGAGCAGCGACGGTACGCGCACGATGGTCTCGACATTGGCACGACCGGCAAGCAGCCCGGAGAGTCCGGCATGAGGGCCAAGTTTGAACAATTCGTGCTGGCGTGGCGTGCGCAGGTCGGCATCGATAAGCAGGGTACGCTCGCCCAACTGCGAAAAAACGATGGCCAGGTTGGCGGCGATGAAACTGCGTCCCTCACCGTTGCCGGGGCTGACGATAGCCAGCGTCTTGCGCCGCACTTCGGCGTCGAAGCAGCGTAGGATGAGCTGGCTGCGCAACGCGCGCAGATGCTCGACGACCGGGTCAAACGGCTCATAGGCGGCCACCAGTTCGCGACTCAGGCTGGTGTCGCCGGCAGGCAGGTAGGGGTAATCGAACTGGCTGGCCAGGGCAAAACGGATGTCGTCTTCATTGAGCAGGCCGAGTTCGATGGCGGCCTCGCCAAAGCGTTTTCCTCGCTCTTTTTGCGCGCGCAGGATGCTTTCGGCGTTTCCCGGGGAAAGGCGGCCGGCGTCAATGAGGATGGCGCCAATCGAGCGTCCGACGCCGTCGGCGGCGGGGCCTTCGGACTTGCTGAAGAAGGGGGATTCAATCACGTTCATGGTCGGCTTCCATCTGAGATCCAGGGGGTTGCGGCGGCGAGCGCGGGTCTCGGCAGCTTGCGACGGGAGAAGCCACGCCGTGTGGGCAAAGTGCTGGAACCGCCGATGCTGGCGAGAACCGGTAACCCGATGACTTCGGCCAAGTCATCGGCCGAACGCACGCGGCGGTGGCCGAGTTCAAGGATCAGCGCCAGGGCCACACCGAGCAACATGCCAAGAAAGACTGAGACGAGGAGGTTAAACCCGGTCTTCGGCGTGGAGTGCTCGGTTGGCTCGGACGCGGGGTTGAGAACTACCGCATTGGTCTGAACGGAGAGACTCTCCAGGCGTGTTTGCGCTGCACGCTGGCTAACGCCTTCAAAAGCGCGCTGCGCCGATTCGACATCGCGCTTGAGCACGTTGAGTTCGTCGCGCTGTTTATTGAGGCCGAGCACGCGGGTTTTCTGTTGCTCAATGGCTTCGCGTAGCGTGCTCTCTCTTTGCTTGCCGGCCTGATAGGCGGTGTCGATGCTGCCGGCGATTTTCTGCGTTTCGCTGGCCAGCCTTGTCCTGAGCGAGGCCAGTTCGGATTCGGAGCGCTGCGTCTGTGGGTGGTTCTTGCCGAGGTTGACGTTACTTTCCTGCAGTTTGGATTCGAGGCGCGCGATCTCGGTCTTGAGGTTGTTGATCAGCGGGTTCTGTATCACCTCGGTCAGTGTCTCGGAACCACCGGCCGGCGTGCTCTTGCTGCGGCTTTCGGAGGTTTGCCCCTGTACCACGGTCAATTGCGTGGACAGTTCGTTGATCTTGGCGGTTTCGAAATCGAGGGTCTCGTCGATGGTGATGATGCCGGTTTTTTGCTGATGGCTGGAAAGGGCCCGCTGGGCCGCTTCAAGCCGGTCGCGCAGCAGTTTGGTCTGCTCCTCGAACCAGACGGAATTCTGGCGGGCGGGCTCGACCTTGAGGCCCAGGTTGACGTCGATGTAGGCCTGCGCGAAGGTGTTGGCAACCCGTGCGGCAAAGGCCGGATCGGCGCCACTGAAGTTGACGTTGATGACGTTGCTCTCGCGCGAGGGTTTGACGTCGAGTTTGCTCTTCAGCGAATTGGCCAGCCAGACGGTAATGTCACCGTTTCCGTTGGTGGCGTTCTGCCACTTCTCCTTGATCGCCGGGCCTTCGTCCATGCGCAGCGATTTGACGACTCGCTGGGCAACGCGGTCGCTGTTGATGATGTCGACCTGGGTGGCCATGTAGCCGGGCGAGATCATGCCGGGTAGCACCAAACCGGCGATTGGATCAGGCGATTTGACGTCGATCACCACAGCGGTAGTGGCCGTGTATTGCTTGGGCAGGATAAGGCTGACGACCAGCGCAGTGAGCACGGTGACGAACAGCGTGCACAACACGATAGTGACGCGGGCACGCAGGATGAGCAGTAATTGTTGGAGTGTCATAACAGGTCGGTCGCTTTTAAAAGATACTTTCGCGCACGTAGATCACGTCGTTGGGTTGTACGGGGTCGGTCATCGCAGGCGAGAGTTGTTCAACCACGCCGGCCGCGTTCTTGCGGTGCAGGCGCAGGCGATATTCGCTGCCGCGCGGCGTCGGGCCGCCCCCTTGGGCGAGTGCCTGCATGACAGTCATGCCGCGTTCGATGCGGTAGGGACCGGGGCGCTGTGCTTCACCGTAGATGTAAAAAACCGGGGCGCGGTGCACATAAATGGTGTCGCCACCGGAGAGAACAACGTCATTGTCCAGTTTCTCGCCAAGGTAAAGCTCAGGAATGTCGATCACTTTGCGGAACGGCTTGCCGTTGCGCACACCGGTCAGGATGGCCACGTCGTCGCCGATCGCCGTTGCACCGACGGCGGCGGCAAGCATGTCGCTGACGCGGGTGTTGAAGGTCTCCAGCGGAAAGCGGCCGGGGCGGGTGACCTGGCCAAGGACACTGACCTGATTGCCGCGTACCTGCAAGAGAACAATGTTGACCTGCGGCTGTTGCACGAAGCCGCCGTCCTTGAGCGCGGTGGCGATCTTCTTTTCGGCCGCCGCAATGGAGAGGCCACCGAGTTCGACCGTACCGATCAACGGGTAGGATATAGAGCCGTTTTCCGACACCCGGGCTTCAACGGTCAGGTCAGGGTTCTGGAAGACCAGAACGCGAATGGTGTCGCCCGCTCCGAGCGGGTAATCCAGTTGTGCAAGCTTGTCCTGCGCCACGGCGCTAAAGGCAAAAATTGCCGCAATCAGGCTCAGGGTTCGAATCAATGCTTTAGTCATAGTGTGCTCCGTTGCTTCCTGGTGATCTACTTCGTGTGTGCAGAATGTGAAACGCAGCCGAAGATAGCACTTTGCTTCAAAATGCTATGTGCGGCAGCGTACCGATCATTTTCCGCGCAGGAGGCATTCCTCTGACGCGATGTGATCCGCGTGGCGTTTCGTCCGTGGCAGATGAAAGCGTCACGAAGCTTACGTCGCTGCACATTACAGATGGATGACGGGCGGGCATCTTGTTCGCTTAAAACAATACGAGAGCCGAAATACCGGCGATCGTTCGGTCATAGTCGAGTCCGGGCTGGTTCGATGCGCGCCTGTCGTTCTGCAGCGAGGCGCTGAGGGTCAGCGTGCGCAGCGGCTGCCAATCCAGCGCGATCGTGGCGCCGCGTACGGTGTCAACACGATCGGCACCTCGATAGTCCCGTCTTGAATGGTCGTAACGTCCGCGGAGCGCAGTTTTTTCACTGATTTGCCAGAGCGGGCTGAGCGTGAAACGGTCGGATCTGATGTGGCTGCTGGTTGTGGCCAGATTGCTGCTCAATTCACGCCCCAGGCCAGCAGTCAGCGAAGTTTTGTCGGTGATTTTCCAGTTGACGTTGAAATTGCCGACAGTGCCGGCGTAGTCGTCGTTGCCCGAGTTCGTACGGGTGCGCTCGACGTGGGCGGCGCGGACGTCGACGGTGGCTTTGCCGGTGACCGGCCAGATCAGGCGAATTTCGTTTTCGCGCTGATCAAAGCGATTGTCGCCCGGCTGGTTGAGGTACTTGCCTCGCCCGTTTCTCGCAATATAACTTAGCGCGCTACCGGAGCGGAAATCATAGCGGAGCCCAGCTTCGGCGGTATTGAGGCGATTATCGTCTTCCTCAAGAACATCTTCCTCGGGGGAGAATTGGCTGTTGTTGGTTCGGGTGGATTGCGCGACGCCACCGAGGACTCGCCAGGAGCCGCTCACCTCGAGAACGCCGTCAAAGCGCTGGTTCTCGTCGGTACTCAGGTTACGTGTGACGTTTCCCGCAGAGTCGCTATTGTTCGGAGTCTCCTTGCGGCTGCTGGTCAGGTTGCCGTGGAGATAGGGCGTGAGGCTCCAGCGCCAGGCCGCGGCATGGTTGCGGGCGGTGACGTTGAGTTCATCGAAGGTGCTGTAGTGATAATTAACCAGGCTCGCGCCAAGTTCAAAACGTTGCAGCGAATAGCGTTTGTCTATTTTGAGCCCCAGTGTCGAGCGGGTGGTGTTGTCGGCATGGGTGTTCGACGACGTCCGGAAGATGTTGTCGTCATGCTGTACGGCGACCCCGGCGATGACGTTGAAGGTGTCGCCCGCGTCGGCCCGCGCATAGTGCACGACGAGCAACGACGTCAGAAGGGCGGCAAGGCCGATCCGGATCAGGTAAGGGGGCAGCATTTTTGGCAAATAGTTAGTGCAGTTCATGACGCGACTCGTAGGCCGCCGACTCCACAACCGTTGCTTGGCTTCGTTCCGTCTGGTGCATAGGACTCCCGTATTGTCGAAGTTCATCTTTTCTCCACTCGCGTTGATCTCCCCCATTGGTGGGCGAGGGGTCGGTGGAGTGGGCTGGCAGCCCGCTCAGTACGCCGACCGGTCCTTAAATACCACCAGCACGGTTTTCACTATGATCAATAAATCGAGCTTGAGCGACCAGTGGCGCAGGTAGTCGAGGTCATAGTCGATGCGCGACTCCATTTTGTCGAGCGTGTCGGTTTCCCCGCGGAAGCCGTTAACCTGGGCCCAGCCGGTAATGCCGGGTTTGACCTTGTGACGAATCATGTAGCCCTTGATCAGGCTGCGGTAAAGCTCGTTGTGTGCCACCGCATGCGGCCGCGGGCCGACGATACTCATGCGGCCTTGGAGCACATTGAAGAACTGGGGCAGTTCGTCGAGGGAGGTTTTACGCAGGAAGGCCCCGAGCCGTGTAATGCGGCTGTCGTTTTGCTGCGCCTGCTGGATGGTGCCGCCGTCTTCGCAAACCGTCATCGAGCGGAATTTATAGACCAGTATTTCTTCGCCATCGAGCCCGTAGCGGCGCTGCTTGAAGATGATCGGGCCGGGCGAGTCAAACCTCACCGCTGCGGCGATGAACAGCAGGATGGGCGAAATCAGGATCAGGATAAGCGTGGCGAGGATGACATCACTCGCCCATTTGACGGTTCCGCTGGTTCCCGTGAACGGCGTTTCGCAGACGGAGATCACCGGCAGTCCGCAGACTGATCCACTGTGTCCCTGGATCAGGTCGGTGATGAACATGTCGGGAATGAAATAGATCGACGCCGTTGTGTCTTTCAGTGCGTCCAGCAACTCCAGGATGCGCGGCTGAGATGTCATCGGCAAGGACAGATAAATGAGCTGGATACGGTTTTCCTTGACGAAGTCGGGCAGGTTCGCGAGTTTGCCGAGGAGGGGAAAATTGTCAGCGCCATCCAGCCTTTCCCGATCACGGTCGTCAAAGAATCCGGCGAGTTCAATCCGCGCATAGGTGGCTTTGCCAATCCGGCGGGCCAGGGCCGTCGCCTGGCCATTCATGCCGACGATAACAGCCCGTTGCGCGGGGCCCTGAAGGGTCAGGATATAGGGGGCAGCGACTCGCAGTGCCAGGCGGGCACTGATCTGGCTAAGGGGCGCGACCCACAGCCAGGTGATCAGTGCCGCTTTGGAAAACTCGTCAAAGTCCTTGCTGATAAAACCCAGCAAAAGCAACAGGGAAGCGATCAAGAGCCAGTTGAAAATGACGTCGGTGATCATTCCCCATAGCGAAGATTGAAGGCGCGAGGCCCCCGGGAAGGAGATCGCAAATACGATCACCGAAAGAATCAGGTAAGGCGACAGCAGCGCACCTTCGAAGCGGATGCCGATGATCCACAGGGAGAGGGCGAGTACTCCCGGATCGAGAATGGCTTCAATCGCGGGCAGCAGATTACTCTTGCGGAACGGCCCTGGAGTGCGCCGCTGGAAGACGCCTTGGGCGGCGATTGCTGGGGTGGTTTCAGACATGTGGTGGACTCTGTTCGATATTTGGACAGCTTGCATTCGGTTAAAGACATCAATCGTCTCGAATGCCAAGTATGCTCAGGCGCTAATCACTGCTCTGTGCGCCAGCGCACGTTACTGATTTGAATGAATCCTGGATACGCTGTATCAACGTAACATGGGCAGAATTAGCAAGCACCATGCCAGAATAAATAATACGAATAAAATCAATACGTTGAAGGCTTGATTGAAGGCGGATGCGGGGAAGGCCCGATTTATTTTGCGTGTTTGTGTCGCTTGATGGCGACAGTTGTCGGGGTGAGTTACGTAAGTCACTGGTAACACAAGTCGTAATATTGTCGTTTTTAGGCGACGTCATTTCTCGTTGGCATCTCGGGCGGGGCAGCAGGTTGAGCTGTGGTTGGCCCGGAAAATGTGGCGGCCGGTATGGTTTTTCCATATCACTGACTCCTCAAACCGAAGCAAGGTAATTGAGAACTGTTAGTATTCACCTGAGCACTTTTTGTGCCAAAAAAATACGTCTGCAAAAACAGCGGGTTGGAATGAATGATCAAGAAGGCGACAGGGCATTTTTGCACTTTTCTGGCGCGCGAACCCGACGGTTGCACCACAGGAGGGCAAACGAAGTTGAATTTCCCGCTCGCTACAAGGGCGGCTGTGAAAGCCTTCTGGCCACTTTTATCCGCGTTATCTGAATTGTTGTGCGCCCCTTCAAGTACGCAGATACCCGCAATCCCGACGAACTGGCGACCGACCACCAGGATAGGTGCGCTCAATAGGTATTCCGCTGGGGTACCGCCTTGAGGCTAGAAAGGAGAAGTGAGGCGGGGCGAGTTACTTGGAGGAATAAACGCCTCGCCAACCCTTGAGTGCGCGCTACTCGCAGTTTCCGTTGACCCAGCGCAGAGATTCCATCAGGCAGCGGTTAAGTTGGCTCCGGTCAAGGCCCGGGCCAGAGAATTTGCCGAGCAGGGCGTCACAGCCTTCGGCATCTTCGGCATCAAAGCATTCAAGCAGCGCCAGTGTTTTTCCCAGGGCACCTTCATGGGACGAAAGTGCCCTCATGACTTCCGGTTCGAGCGCAATCTGCGCGAAGATCTCGTTCATCGGCAGGCCAAGCGCCGCCGGCATCATCGACATGATTCCGGTAATGAAGGCCTGGTCAGCCAGTTTGCGGTCGTGCGGGCAGCTGTGTTCAATCAGCATTTCCATCATCCGGCCGCGCAATGCGGCAACCTGCAGCAAAGGCGAACGGCTGGCGTCAGGCGATTTCCCGGATGGTGTCATGAGCAGCAATTGAAGCCAGCGCTGCAGTTGTCGCCGGCCGAGCATGGTAATGGCATGGCGTAGCGAGGTGATGCTTCGGGACAAGCCGTGTCCTACTGAATTGACGATGCGCAGAAGGTTGATGGCGAGTGCCGGTTCGTGCTTGATTCCATCTTCGATTTTGACCGTGTCTGCATCGCGGCCGGCGAGGTTGATCAGTTGAATCAGGCTGGCCTGCGAGGCCGAGAGGCGGCGTCCGCTGACGATTTCGGGGCGGGCGAAATAGTGCCCCTGAAAAAGGTGGAAGCCGATTTTCTTGCAGCGTTCCATCGCCTCGCATGTTTCCACGCCTTGCGCCAGCAGCTTGAGCGGGAGCCTGACCAGCGGGCCGGCAAGCTCGTTCAGCCTGGTGTCATCGAAGCGGCGGACGTCGATCTTGATTACGTCGAGCATGGTCAGCAAAGGTCGGCTGCGGTCGTCGAGGCCGGTGTAGTTGGCCAATGCCAGCGAGTAACGACGCTCGCGCAGGGCGCGGCAGCGTTGGAGCGTGCGTTCATCCGGTGCTGCATCGAAGTCGAGTTCGATAACGACAGCGTCCGACGGAAGCGCTTCAATCGCATCGTCGTGAAGAAATTCAAGGTCGGCAGGCAGGAAAGCCGTATTTTGCCCGAGTGCAGTCTGTACGCCGAGTTCGGCGTAAGCGGCGCAAACGAGCATTGCGCTACTGGAACGGGTGTGAGCATCTGCCGCCGGCTGGAGCGTCAGTTCATACCCGACGAGTTCCTGTTGCCGGTTGAGAACCGGCTGGCGACTGATAAGCGCTTCGTTAATGGCAAATTCACTCGCGTGCAAGATTGTTGGCCCAGGTTAGTGCGCGTGTCAGGCAGCTATTGGCATAGTTGGTATCGATTCCGGGCAGGCGGTGCAGGAGTGTTTCCGCTTTCGCTCTCTCGTTCTGGGCCTGCGAATTTTCCAATGATTCTTCCAGTAATTCAACAAGGCTCAGCAGGTCGCCCAATATTCCGTTGTGATCGGCCAGAGCGTCGTGAACCGGTCGAGCCACCGGCAGTTGGGCGAGAACATCCGGCATGCTGCTGCCAACCAGTGCCGGCATCAACGACAAGATGCCGACCATGTAGGCCTGGTCGATGAGATCCCGGCCGCCTTGCTTGGCCTCAGCCGTTCTGTCGACCAGTAGTTCCATCAGGCGTCCACGCGTGGCAGCCAGTTGCAGCAGTGGGTTGACCGCTTGCGTTGAGTTCGAAGCACTGTAGAGCAGGAGTTGCAACCAGCGCAGCAGTTGCCGTCGCCCGAGCAGGGTAATGGCATGACCCAGCGAGGTGATCCTGGTCGCCATCCCGCTACCCGCCGAGTTGGTCAGGCGCAGCAAATTGACCGTCAGCACAGGCTCCTGCTTGAAGATCTTTTCGATCTCGGTACTGTCAGCGTCCTGACTCAGAAGCCCGAGCAGACGCAGCAGCGCGAGTTCCGAAGTTTGCAAGTGTCTGCCATGAATCACCGTGGGGTGCGCAAAGTAGTAACCCTGGAAGAGGTCGAAACCGAGCTTGTGGCAAAACTGCATTTGCGCGATGCTTTCCACTTTTTCGGCAAGGATCGTCTTGCCCAGAGGTTTGAGGTTGCTGGCCAGTTGCTGCAAACGTGCCGGTTCAACATGGCTGATGTCGACCTTGATGACCTCGGCAAGCTTGAGCAGCGGCCGGGACTGATCGAGTGATTCGGGACGTTCTCTGACGGCCAGGATGAAACCCGCGCTACGCAACTGCTCGCAGCGTGCCAGCATTTCTGCTGTCGGTGTTACGGTTTCGAGGATTTCAAGTACAACGGAATGCTGCGGCAGGGCATTGATCAAGTCGCTGAAGAGCAGTCCGTGGTCAACCTTGATGAACCCCTGATAAGGGCCGAGGGCATCGGCCATGGAGAATTCGGTAAAAGCATGGGTGATGACGGTGGCGGTGGCCTGATTCCCATCGACAAAGCTGGCAAAGTTTCCGTGTTCTGCGCTGCTGCTACGGAAGAGCAGTTCATAGGCGAACAATTGCTGGCTGCGATCAAGTATGGGCTGGCGGCCGAGGAAGACTTCCTGCGGGTCGTTATTCATGTGGGTTCCTCGTTGGCGTTCTGGCGCGGACTCATGGGCACCTGTAAATCTTAGCACTACCAAAGAATGCGCGTTCAATAACGGTGAGTGTGCATTTTTGGGTTGAGTGATTTCGTTTGATTTTTGAGCAGACACTGGTGATAATAGTTTGGCAATCAAACTAACTAACGTTTGAATTCAGGCCTTCCAACTTATGACAATTACCGGCGACCAGAGCTTGATGCGCGAGATCAACAGGATGGCGCTTGTTCGCGTCATTCAGCGCGTACCCGGCTTGTCGAGAGCCGAACTGGCCAAGGAGACCGGGCTGACGAAGTCGACGGTGAGCCTGCTCGTGCAGGATCTCATCGACGGGGGCTGGTTATTTGAATCCGACGTGCAAGCCACGGGTGCCATTGGCCGCCGGCCAACTCCCCTGTTCCTCGATGGTCACCGTCTGGCCATGATTGGTGCGGAT
The DNA here is from genome assembly GCA_031398685.1 of Rhodocyclaceae bacterium. Lineage (GTDB taxonomy): Bacteria > Pseudomonadota > Gammaproteobacteria > Burkholderiales > Rhodocyclaceae > Propionivibrio. Next base: position 21,539 of record JANNNT010000664.1, read on the forward strand.
GTTAGCGTTGATAGCATCCGCGTGCTGACGGTTTCCCTGACCGGGGATGTCGTCAACGAGACGTCAGAGCCTCTTTCCAGTACACACCCGGCTGTTGTTATCCGACGCCTTGCGCTGATGATTGCCTCGCTTGTCGAGCAAGCCAGGGCCGATGGCCGCCGGCTTCTAGGCATTGGTGTGGGGGTGCCCGGTGCCGTACTTGACCAGCAAGGTGTGGTTAAGCTGGCGCCCAATCTGCCCTGGCGCGATGTGGCCTTCCAGTCGGATCTCTCGCAGGAACTGGCCTCGGTTGGCGTGCTCGGGCTGCGCATTCAAGTGCAGAACGACTACGACGTCGCAGCACTCAGCGAGCATGAGTTCGGCGATGCACCTTTGCCTGATCCACTGATTTACCTGGGTCTGGGTGTTGGCGTCGGTGCGGGTATCATTGTCCGGGATCGGCTCTTTCTGGGGGCCGAGGGTTATGCCGGCGAAGTCGGTCATTCGATCCTGCAGTTCGAAGGGCCGTTGTGTTCCTGTGGTCGCAAGGGCTGTGCCGAGACCTTTATCGGTCAGCGTGCGATCAGCGCCCGGATTGCCGGCAATACAAGTGATCTGTTATCCGTGGAAAC
>JANNNT010000699.1:0-2646 GCA_031398685.1 Rhodocyclaceae bacterium
GACATGGAACGGCTGTCCAGCGACATTGCGTTCATGCAGCATCCGCTGGTGCCTGTCCTGCGCCAGTTCGAAGCGCTCTGCGGAGATCCCGCGGCTGGATATATTCACTGGGGAGCAACGATGCAGAACATCCTCGATACCGCCAACTCACTGCAAATGGCGGAGACGCATCGCCTGCTGATCAAGCAATTGGATGCGATCATCGACAGCTTGTCCGGAGTCGCAATAGAGCACAAAACCACGGCCATGGTGGGTCGGACACACGGCCAGCATGCGCTGCCGATGACCCTCGGATTCAAGGTGGCTGGCTGGATTGACGAATTGGCCCGGCACCGCAGCCGCTTGGGCGAGCGCTTTGCGTCTTCGTTTACCGCCTCGATGGGCGGCGCAATAGGCACCTTCGGAGCGACTGGCAGCATCGGGCGCGAGGTGGAAGCGTTGATGGCCACCCAGCTCGACCTTCTGCCCGGCGGCGTCCAGCTGCGTTCGTCGTATGACCGCGTCGCCGATTATTGCCTTGTGCTGGGCATGCTGGCGGGCACTGTTCAAAAAATTGCCCAGGACATCGTGTTCATGCAGCGTACCGAGGTCGGCGAGGTCGCCGAAGCCTTCCACATGGGCAAGGTGGGCAGTTCGACCATGGCGCAGAAACGCAACCCTTCAACCGCACTGCTTCTTGTCAGCCTCGCGAGGATGTTGCGTGGGCGGATTCCGCTTACGCTTGAGGCGATGGTTCGCATGGATGAGGGCGACGCCTCGGCCACCAATTTGACCGACGTGCTGCTGCCTGAAATCGGCATCATCTCGGTTTCCGTCGTGGAGACGCTGGCGAAGCTTGCGCAGGGGCTGGTGGTGAATCCGCAGGCGATGCGCCATAACCTCGATTTGACACACGGCCTCGTTGCATCGGAAACGGTGATGATGGGGCTGACCAGCGCCATGGGGCGGCACGAAGCGCATCATGTGCTCTACGAAGCCGCTCAAAGGGCTCAGTCGGAAGGCGTGCCTTATGTGAGTGCCATCGTTGAACATCCGGTGTTCCAGAACCAGGCGGTCCCACCGGATTTGGAGCGCTGGCTTGATCCAGCAGCGAATGTCGGCGAATCCGTTTCAATAACGGAGGATGTGGTGAGCCGTGTTGCAGGAAGCGAACGGCTTAGCTGACGTCCACCAGATTTGAAACCGATGCTCCAGCGAGTCGGGTGACTGGCGTAAGGTGCACGCCGTTTGGAAGTGTCGGGTCGAGCCAGCGATTGGTGATGGCCCGGTACAAGGCTTCGACCTGATCTTCGACACTGGAGCCGATGATTTCGAAAAAGCTGCAGTGTTCGTTGGGCAGATCAGTGCGTCCCAGCAAGACCACGCTCAAGTCGTCGGGGATCGAAATGCCCGCATCGAGCAGCATCTGCCTAAAGCGGGCGGCATCCTCGATGCCCCAGGCAATCAGCGCGGTGAACGGCAGCCGTCCGTGTTCATCCAGCCGCGCCGCTAGTTCGGCGGCCAGGCTTTGCATGTAGTCTTCATCGGGCAGCAAGGGGATTTTCAGTGTCTGCATGGACACGTCGGTCAGCGCGTTCTGCAGATATTCCCATCGGCGAAATCCAAGCTGAGTCGCCAATAGCGGCTGGGAAGTGGCGGCGAAAGCGAGTTTCTTGTGCCCTCGCTGCAGCAACTTCCGAACGGCCTCGGCCAGCGGTTCGCCCCATTCCGTACCAACGGCCTCGACATCGGCACCAACCAGGGCGGTTCCGTCCACTGCGATGACGTCGGTCTTTTCGCGAATCGCCGCAAGCACCTCGATCGGGATCGACCTGTAGGTCGACTGAACAACACACGCGTCAAACCGCGGCAAACCGTTCAGCACCGCGTGAGCATGCGCCGGATCCGAATACGAAACCTCGAGCACCCGATGCCCATTGTCCACGAAGCGCTGATGTAATTTTTCGACAAGAACGCGTCCCCGGGCAATACTTATTGACCTTCGCAACAACAGCACGGACCTTGATACCGCCAGCTTCGGATGTTCCGCCGCAGCGAGTTCACTCATTTCCGTTGATCCATTAGTCTTCGTCTCTTGCGAAAGAAAGAATGTTCCACGGCCAACCTGTGAATCAACGACACCCTGCGTTTTCATTTCCTGAAAGACACGCTGGACAGCCATCTGTGACAAACCGAAACGCCGCATCAACTCCCGGATCGTTGGCAACCGGTCACCTGCTCGAGCCCCTGCCTTCAGGTCATCAAGGAATTTTTCCAGCTCGGAAGTTGTATTACGCATATCAATACAATACAACACAATCCGGCTCGATAGCAATTGATTCGGAGAAATTATGTCAGACTGGATTCAGGCCAAGATGAAATTTCCGACGGGGCTCGCAAGTTGGCCGATTAATGCAGCGCAGTCGAAGACGCTCGCCATCGCGTCCGACAAGAACAAGAAAGGGATGTGGCCGGCTCGTGATGCACGCTCCAAATCGCCGCATCAACGAAGGGGAGCGCCAGAGCGGCGGTTCCCGGGATGCTCAGAAGGACGGCAAGTGTGCTGCGGCGCAATGGCATCTGAGCTTATTGAGCAACAAGCATTTCAGGAATCCGTTTCAACAACTCGTCGGCTTTTAGCCGGATTGCGGCCTGAGACAAAACCCC
>JANNNT010000701.1:0-6604 GCA_031398685.1 Rhodocyclaceae bacterium
CGCGCCTGGAGGTCGATGGCGTCAAATTGCAAACCGTCACCATGGGCAAGGTGGATCTTCCGCCGGACTACAAATCGGGCATGGAAAAGCTGCTGGCTGAAGAGCTGGCGACCGAGAAGATGCGCTACACCCTGGAGTTGAAGGAGAAGCAGGTCAAGCAGACCGAACTGGAAGCCCAGGCCGACAAAGTGCGCCGTGAAATAGCGGCGTCCGCCGCCGGCGAGGAACAGATCATCGCCGCCAGGGCGCAGGCCGAAGCCATGAAACACGTACTGCCGTTTAAACAGAAACAGATCGAACAGCGCGGACTGGAGGCCGAAGCGGAGAAGGTCGCCCGCATCAAGAATGCCGAAGCCACCTCGCAGGCTCGCCAGATCGAAGCCACCGGCGAAGCCGAATCGCGGCGCAAGCTGGCCGATGCCGAAGCCTACCGCAACGATCGCATCGGCAAGATCGCCAGCGAACAACTGGCACGCGATGGCGCGCTGATCACCCGACATCCGCTGCTGATCCAGAAGACGCTGGCCGACAAACTCTCCGACAAGATTTCGGTGATCATCGCGCCGCCCCCGTCGGATGGCGGCTTTATCGGCGCCACCCTGCTCGGTGCCGGCAAGCAGAACCCGCCAGCGCGCGATGTCGCCCAGAACGATCAGGGCATGGTCGATGGCAACGTTGAAGAGGGAGAATAATCATGCTGGCAACCGCACTCACCGTCATCGCCATCGTTACCCAGGACCAATCCGCCCTGCGTGCCGCCCCGCGGGACTCCGCCGCGCAACAGGCCGTACTCTGGCAGGGTGACCGGCTGGAAATCCGTGGCCAAAAGGGCGACTACCTGCAGGTCTATGACCATCGCCGCGAACGCACCGGTTACATCCATACAACGCAGGTACGCAGCCAGTCGCTCAAGCCCGAGGCCGCGCCGGAACTGCTTTCGATCGTACGTTTTCTCAAGGACACGCCGGGTTCGGAAGCGCTGGGCATCGGCTATGCCGCCGCCTACCTCATGGCCGTACCGCCCGAAGCGCTCAACGGCGATGCTTTCGATGCGCTCGGCACCATGGCCGAACGGCTGGCGCGGCGGGCTTCGGCCCGCCAGAGCAAAGCTGGAAGCGACGCCATCGCGGCCCACCTGGACGTGGCCGCGGATTACGGCGTGACCATGCAGAGTTTCGAGCGCGAAGGGCAGGTTCAGCTCTGTTACAACGGCGACGCCCATCGACGGGTGCTGGCCGTGCCATCGACCGCGGTGCAGAAAGCACAGGCGGCGCTGGCGCTGAGCAAACATGAGTGCGTTTCGCCGGCGCTCACGCCGGTTGAACGTTTTGCCTTCGACAACTGGCGTGCCGAGGTGCTGGATCGCGTTGAAACCCGCGACTTGCCGGAGGTGCTGAAGAACCGCCTGCATCTGCGCCAGGCCGGCGTCTGGGCCAGTCTGGCTTACCAGCGGGCGCGGCGGCCGGAACTGGGCCTGCCCGCCGCCCACGCCGCCGCCACCCGCGCGCTCGACGAACTGGCTGCCATCAACAAGAGCGAACTGATGGAAAACGACGCACCGACGTACAGCGATGCGGCCATCCGCGTTGGCGCCTCGCGCTGGGCGGCAGTCGCGGGCTCCGCGATGGACGCCATCAAGGGACCCGCCCGGCTATCAGTCATTACCTCTCGCGGACAGCCGGGCGAAACCTGCATCCACCTGGTCGACGCCAAACATGACGCCAGGAACCCACTGTTCTCGCGCTGCACCTATGGCGTCGTGTGGACTGCCTCGGCTACGGTCAATCGCGAAGGCACGGCGCTGGCGCTGGCCGTTCAACCGCTCGATACCTGGCGCGAGATGTGGGTCTTCCGGCAAGGCGCCGAAGACTGGGGCGTGGAGGTGGTCCCGCCCGGCCTGGACACGCCGAATCTCGGTTATATCGAGTTCGCCGGCTGGGTGCCGGGCAATACGCAGATGCTCGTCGCACGCGAGATCAAGGCCGACGGGCGTCACAAACAGAGTTTCGAGATCCTGCGCACGGCAACACTGACCGTTGAACGGTGGGCCGACAAGCCGAACAGCCTGAGCCTCTTTTACCGCTGGCAAGACCCGGTATGGAAAGGGCAAACGGTGAGCGTGCGCTGAACCCGCCTAGTGCCGGGAAACAAGCCCCTGGACGGTCTCAAATGTCGGCCCATAGGAGGCAAACCATGGCGGACAGTTGGCCAACGCGGCAACACGTTCCAGCAAGTCGTGCGGCGAAGTGATCCGCCGTGCGTCGTATTTTGGTTTGGCCGCCAACAACAAGGACGTCAACGCGGCTTGATGGTCCAGATCCTGCGTCGAGCCCCGTAGCAGTTCGGTGACGAGATCGGGTTGTGCGGCGTCCCGGCGGCAAAGCTGATCGTCGTCACCTCCAGGAACCCCCTGATAGGCATCACACCACTGCACTGTCTCGACCTGGTCGAACACATCGAGATGACTTACCAGCAAGCCATCCAGGCGCCCGACGACGGACAGGGCATAACGCAGCAGCACCGCATCCGGCTGCCCGCGCCGGAATTTTCCCTGCCAGCCGTCGTCGGCGTTATGCGGTTCGGGCAAATGATCCAGCGCCGCATCGCACGTCGGCAACGGGCCTTCACCGTGGCGCGTCAGGTAGGCGCGAAGCACGCCCAGATGCTCGATCCGTTGATCAATACCATAGTCCGCCGCCACCGATTCGACCGCTGCAGGGTGGATGCTGCTCCATGTCGTATGGGGATGGAAACCCCGCCACTCGTCGAGCAATAGACCTTGTGCGCCCTCGAATAACACGCTACCCGACCGCTTGAGCCGTTCCGCAATCTGATCGGATGACGCTGGCGGCACCCGGCGCAGTAGTTCGCTCACGGCCACCAGCCAGCGCTCGGAAACCTTGTCATCCTTGAGCAAACGGTATTCGCCTGCCGCGGCAGTGCGCGGTACGCGGTCTTCGGTAGCCGCGGAGAACTCCGCGAGCAAATCGTTCCGGATGAGTTCCAGTTTCTGCATGGCCCGTGCCGGCCATACCAGATCGCCATAGCGCAGAACATTTTCGGGGTGGTGCAAGGCATGCCGTACCGTCTCGCCAACGCCGACGCCGCACGTGCCATGCGCCTGGGCGCCTCGCCGCAACTCGCGCAAGCGACCCGCGGCCTGGTGGAACGGCGTGGTGATGCGGCACCGGGAATCGATCAGCAGACGATCCAGCGCATCGCCACCGCCGATTTTCTGCAGGCAGGCCTGCTCGGCCAGCAGCGCCGTCGGGTGAACCACCACCGGCTTGGCCAGCACCGTGGCCACACCCGGCACGAAAGTACCGGCGGAAAACTGGGAGAAGGTATGCTGCCGGCTATCGGGCAGCACCACGTTATGTCCGGCCTGCGCGCCGCCGTTGAAACGCACGACGCTATGCACCGGCCACTGCCGGCACAGCGCATCGGTGAACACGCCTTTGCCGCAATCGCCAAAGCCGAGGCCCAGCAACGAGACGAAGCGTGGCGCGCTCATGGTTTGTGCCGATCAGTCAAACAGCTTCGTCCACCACTTCGGCCTGACCGGCAATACTGACGAAAAAGCGCTGTAAACACCTCGTGGCGCATTCGGATCAAGCAGATCGGCATACGGCTGCAAGGCGCGTACGGTAGCCGACACGCGTTCAATTGTCGTTCCATTGGCGCGCAGAACATCCGCCACGGCATCGATATTGGGCAATGCGCCTTCGGTCAGCCCGACAATGGCCGCCGCCACCGCGCAGGTATCTTCGTGCGATTCCATGCAGATCACCCGATCACCCAGCAGTTCCCGCCAACGGCTCTCGCATCGCTTGCGCCGCTTCAGATCGGGAATCAGGAAGAAGAGATGGCAGGTTTCCGAGGCCGCGGCAATGACTTCTTCGATGGGAATGTCCTCGTCCAGCTTCTCGCCGATCAAGGCTTCGATCTGGTGGCGGGAAACCGCCGGGTACGGCAACTCATCACCGGACATGAACAGGTAGCCCTTTTTCTTGCGCTTGACCCAGCAATCCATGTCGGTGTGTTGTGCCAGGACATAGAAGGCCAGTTCGTAACTCTCGGAACCGGAACCTCCGCCGCCGCCTTCGAGAAAACTCCAGGTCAGCCACTGATCCATCAGCGTGGCCGTAGTTTCAAACTGGCCAACCTGCAGCGGCGCATTGTCCGACGTGGCATCACCAATGGCCATGAAAAGCACCTGCGGATCGGCAATGTGACAATCGGTGAGCAACTTCATGAAGGTCGGCAATTCCTGGCGCGCCAGCAATTCCGGAATATTGCCCATGGAGCCGGTTACATCGAGGGCAAAGGCAATGCCCAGGGAATTCGGGTGTTCGTCGCTATCCCGCGATTCGCGCACGCTGAGGCCACGCGGGTCCATCAGGGCGTGGCAGCCGCGCTGACTGAAAACTTCCCGGCGCGGCAAGCTGGCGCGATCGGCGATAAGCGCCTGGTGCGCACTGTGAGAGTAATTTCCGTAGCCCATGAAGTTCTCCTGAAGGGTCAAGCCATTGTGGGATTAAAGGGAATGAATCTGGCCGGGCCGAAGGCGTCGCGTGCGGCGACCGCCAGAGCCTGATCGAGCCCGCGTGCGCCCGTATGGGCACACCAGTCAGCGTCTTCACTGCTCTGGCGCAACAATTCGGCCAGGGATGCTGGAATACGACTGGAGAAGCGCGGCACCTCAGTGCCGCCGCCAAGCAGCGTACGAAGCGTCCACGCGGACTGCATGAGGTCACGGGCCATGGAGCGCGCATTCACCTCGGCGCGCGCCTTGGCCCAGCCGATGATGAGTACCCCGTGATCGCGGGGATGCACCAGGAAATGCTCGGGAGCCAGATCGCCATGCGCCCAGCCACTCGCATGCACGAAGGCCAGGACTTCCAGAATGCGCCGCCAGATCCACACCCCATGCCGTGGATCGATGCCCGCTGGTACATGGCGCATCACGTCGGCAAGGCTGCCCCAGTAGCCGCACGGGTGGCGGAGGATCAGCACCTCCCGTTCATACCCGGCCGCCTCTTCGCATAGGCCAGCCCGTACCGGCTGCGGCAGGCGCTGGGTGAAATAGTCCGCGCCCTGTACAGCGCTCGACTGCAGCTGTTCGAGGATTTTCGCCTCGTCGGCCAGCACACCGGCCCCGGTCGCCGAATGTGCGAGTTTCAGCGTAACGCGTTGCGGCAAGGTGCTGATTCGTTCCGCCAGATACACCTCGGCGTTCTCTCCGGTGCCAAGTCGGGTCAACAAACTGTAACGCTGCCCGTGCAGGCGCACTACGCGAGACACCGCAGCTCGGGTGGCCATGGCTTGCGCCTGAACCCGCGCATACGCTTCGCGAAACCGCGCCGCCTCGACCACCGATTTGCTGCGCGTAACCACGGCTCCGCAAAAGGCGCAGGCGACCATCCGCCAACTGGCTTGCCGGGGCAGTGGCGCAGCGCATTGCGGGCAGGTCAGTGCGGAGAACAGCATGGCGATGGCCTGTTCAGGAATTCACGCCGAGATAATGGTCGAGCATGTTGAAATGGTCCTCAAAGAAGCGGTCTTCCAACCCCGCCAGATCGGCAATCGGCACCCAGCGGGCCAGTGCGGCATCATCGGCACCTTCGACTTCCGGCAGGCGGCAATCGCCCAGATCAAACCAGTGCGCATGCGTGATCGTGCGGCCACGCAGGCTGCGGTCGGGATGGTCAAAGACCGTCACCGCTTTGAGCGCTCCTTCCAGCGTCGAATCGAGCAGGGCCAGTTGCGTTTCCTCGCGCAACTCACGGATCGCGCCTTGCAGCACCCGCTCACGGGATTCGAGAAAACCTCCGGGAACCGCCCACAAACCCTTGCCGGGCGCGCGGCCGCGTTCTACGAGCAGCACCTGACCGGCCGCCGTGACAACGGCATCGACGGTCACGAAGGGGCCGGAACCCCAGATTTTTCTGCTTTCTTCAAGCGCCTGATGTTCCCCGCGCAACTGCGCGAACTGCGGCAAGTGTGACCAGCCCTTGAGGTAATGCACGATGGAGGGCGGCAGCAATCCGCCAAGCAAGGCCTGCGTCGCCGACCAGTCCTCACCTTCGAAATAGATCTGGCGGATGCTGGTTGCATCGATCTCGCCGCATTGGGCGGTGGCGACGAATTCCCAGTCGGGGAAGCGGTTGAGATAATGGCTGGAGGCGTCCTTGAGGTAGCCAATCAGCGCCACGCTGTCCGACGCGGAGACCTTGGCCTTGACCGTGCGGGTGGCGGCTTCGCCCCAGCGCCGGTCGTCGTAATAATCGCGCACCGGCAGGAAGCAAACGCGCTGTTGTGCTGACTCGTCGAGTGTCGCGGCGATCATTGCCGCACGCTCCTGCCAGGTGAACGGGTTCTTGGCATTGCGTGCCGCATGCGCGGAACCCAGCACCACGATCACCTGCGGCGCTGTTTCAAGGGCTTTGGCCAACAAGGCCGCATGGCCGTTGTGAAAGGGCTGGAAACGGCCGATCAGGACCGCGCTATCGAATGGTCCGGTTTTGCTCATGGCACTCTCCTGTCAATCGTATTTCGCCGCAATCGGCATCTGCCGACCGCTGCCGAACGCCCGTCCGCGAAC
>JANNNT010000732.1:0-16211 GCA_031398685.1 Rhodocyclaceae bacterium
TTCGTGGTGGTTTCGCAACTGGCGCGAACCTTGGCCATACGGCTACGGCATGTGGATGACGAACTGACCTTGATGCAGGAAAGCTAAGGGCGCGCTGACTAAATGAACCATGGTCATTGCGCCCCGTGCTACCCGCCGGAAACTACGGCTGCTTCATGGAATCGATCAGTTCAGAAAGCGTTTTCCGCAAATTATCGGCGGGCCGGCCCTGCGCTTCCGTGAGACGAATCTGGCGCATCGTTTCCGCAATCTGAGCCTGCGTGGCGCGCTGGTTTACCGGCGTGATCGTTATCGAACCGGATTTGGCCGGTATTTTTGAAGTGGCTGACGGCGTGGCTCGCTTGCCATCGACCATCACCTGCGCGCGCTCGGCACCCGGCCGACCGCGCTTGGCCGTAATCACGATCGACTTCGGCTGGTACGGCAAGGGCATCGGGACGCGCGCGAACCTTTGTGCCGCGGCGTTGCGCCTGAACGCGTTGACCGCGGTCAGTAGCTGCGCGTGCAACTCTTCGCTGGGCCGGCCTTCAGCTTCGGCCTCGCGGATCTTTCTTAGCAGTTCCTCGATTTCGCTGGGGGCGGATGCCGAGCGGGCCGGTTCACCAAACGTCTCTTTCGGCGCCTTGACCGCAATCGCAAATTCTTCGGGCGACGAAATCATCTTGCCCACCCGGTAATGGTCGTAACGCATGGCCATGGTCAGCGCGGTGTCGCCCCAGTCGTTCTTGGCGTGTATATCGGCGCCCGTTTCGAGCAGGACCCGCGCCAACTCCTCGCGGTTCTCGCGCGCGGCCAGCATGAGCGGGGTCGAGCCGTTGGGCGAAGGGGCGTTGACCTCAGCACCCTGCTCAATCAGGTACTTGGCCAGTTCCTGATGACCGTTGAACACCGCGTAGTGGAGCGCTCCCCACTGGTTTCCGTCGCGGTTAAGCGTTGCGCCGTGAGCAAGCAGCCATTTCACCGCTTCCGTGTGGCCTTTCCAGGCGGCCAACTGCAGGGGTTGCTCGCCATTTTTGTTGGCGCGCCGGACGTTGGCACCGCGTTCGACAAAAAGCGTCATCATTTCGATGTTGCCATACCATGCGGCGATCATCAGTCCGGAGCCGATCGACCGGGCCTGGAACTCGGGGTCCAGTCCCTCGTCCAGCCATGCCCGCACCTTCTTCATATCGTTACTCTCAACTGCCCAGCTGAAGGTGACCTGATCGGGCAGTGCCGCCCATGCCGTTCCGGCAAGCAAACACAGCCCAATAAACAACGCCTTGGCGCTTCTGCTGATTCCCTGCATTGAAAACATCCTCCACCGTCGTGACATCACACCGGATGTTACGCCTAGTTTTGTTGCACAATACGGCGCTGATGCCGCTCCGCCTGATTCTTGCCCTTGCGCTTTCGCTCGCCCTGCACGGCGGCCTGCTCCTCCCGGACTTTCTCAAGCGCCCTCCTGTTGCTCCGCCCCGTCCGGCGCTACAGGCCTTATTGCGTTTGCCACCCGAGCCGGAGACGCCGCCAGCCGAACCCTTGCTCAAGAACACGCTGGACAACGAGGAAGCCCCCCAAGTTGCCGAATTGCCGCCGCCTCCCGTTCGAAAGGGGAAACCGGCAAGTTCCCTGCGGCGGGATGTCCAGGTCGCACAGCGAAAGCTTTCAAAGACGCAATTTTATCCACCGCTAGACGTTGAAAATGGCATCGAAGGGGAGGTGCGGCTAATCCTAAAACTGTCCGCCGATGGCACAGTTGACGACGTAATTATCGCCGCCAGCAGTGGCCATCCCACCCTCGACAACGCCGCCATCAAAGCCGCTTACGCCATGGGCAAACTCACCGGCGTGACGTCGCGGGAACTGATCCTGCCGGTTATCTTTCGCCTGCAGTAGGCGATTACGGCAGGATCTTTTTTTCGAAGATCACGTCCCAGACGCCGTGTCCCAACTTCAAACCGCGCTGCTCGAACTTGGTCAGCGGCCGATAGTCGGGGCGTGGCGCAAACCCGGCGGCCGTATTCTCCAGCAGCGCCTCGGCCGAAAGCACGGCGAGCATCTGCTCGGCGTAGTTTTCCCAGTCGGTGGCGCAGTGGATGTAACCCCCCGGCCTGAGCCGGCTGGCCAGCAGCGCAACCAGCGGCGGCTGGATCAGGCGCCGCTTGTGATGGCGAGCCTTTGGCCACGGGTCGGGGAAGAAGATATGCACGCCGGACAGAACGCCGGGCTGGATCATGTCGCGCAGAACCTCTACCGCGTCGTGCTGGACAATGCGCTGGTTGGTCAGCCCGCCCTCGGCAACCAGTTTGCACAGGCTGCCGACACCCGGCGTATGCACCTCGATACCGAGATAGTCGTTGTGCGGATTGGCTGCTGCAATCGTCGCCGAGGTTTCGCCCATGCCGAAGCCGATTTCCAGAATCTTCGGCGCCACATCGGAACTGCGGCCAAACACGGTATCCAGGTTATGCGGTGCCGGCACGTAGGGCACGCCGATTTCGGCCATCATCTCCTCGTGGTAACGCAGTTGCGCGTTCGATACACGGCCCTGGCGCAACACGAAGCTGCGGATATGCCCATGCGTGTTGCCCGACTCACCCGTCGTCGAGACGTAGTCTTCCGGCGTTTCGTTTTCCCCGTCCACGTTCAGGAACCGATCAGGCCGGTGGTTGGCGAGGAGGGGTCGGCCGAGTAGTATTTGCGCGCCATGCGACCGGCGAGGAAGGCCTCGCGACCGGCTTCAACGGCTTTTTTCATGGCGCTGCCCATCAGTACCGGGTCTTTGGCGTGGGCGATGGCGGTATTCATCAGCACGCCGTCGCAGCCGAGTTCCATGGCGATGGCTGCATCCGACGCCGTTCCGACCCCGGCATCAACGAGCACCGGCACCGTGAGGCTGTCGATGATCAGGCGCAGGTTCCACGGATTGACAATGCCCATGCCCGAGCCGATCAGCGAGGCCAACGGCATCACGGCCACACAGCCGATGTCCTCAAGCATTCTGGCCTGGATCGGGTCGTCGGCGCAGTACACCATCACCTGAAAACCGTCCTTGACGAGAACGGCTGCGGCCTTGAGCGTTTCCGGCATGTTCGGGAAAAGAGTGGTCGGATCGCCCAGCACCTCAAGCTTGCACAGCGGATGGCCGTCGAGTAGCTCACGCCCGAGGCGCAGGGTGCGCACCGCATCGTCCGCCGTATAACACCCCGCCGTGTTGGGCAGGAGGGTGAATTCCGAGGTCGGCAGGGCATCCAGCAAATTCGGCTCGCCGGCATTCTGCCCGATGTTCACGCGACGGATGGCCACGGTAACGATTTCAGCCCCCGAAGCATTAATCGCCGCACGCGTTTCGGCAAAATCCTTGTACTTGCCGGTTCCGACCAGCAGTCGCGAACGGTAGGTTTTGCCGGCAATCGTCAGGCCGTGAATGGGGGTGGTCATGGGGAGTTCCATTGTCAAGAGAAATAAAAAAGATTAGCCGCCGCCAACGGCAACAACAATTTCAATACGATCGTCATCGGCCAGCGTGACCTCACTATGGCGACCACGCGGCACGATCTCGCCGTTGCGCTCGACGGCGATGCGTTTGCCCGTATGGCCGAGGGCAGCGACCAGCGCCGCTACCGTGAGGGGGGTCGGGAATTGGCGGGATTCGCCGTTGATTATGAGTTCCATGGGGCAGGAATTCTATCACGCGGCCTGCGAAACCTTCCTGGCCAGGGACGCACGGATGGGTTCGCCCCACCGGCGAAAAGACGTAAAAGGCGCTTAACCCGGTGGCCAGCCAGGGTCACGCCGGACGAGTGGCCTGAGCGGCATCGCGGAGCATGACCACGTACTCAACGTTGGTCGTGGGTTCGAGATGGACGGCGACCGGCCTGAAACCGATGCGCTCGTAGAACGCCGGATTGCGTGGCGAAAAGGTTTCGAGATAGCAACTGACGCGTGCGTCACGTGCTTGATCGAGTGTGGGCGCGAGGAGACGAGCACCGATGCCCTTGCCTTGAGCGGTGGGCAGGACACCGACAATCGAAAGGTACCAGGCGTCAGCCGGGACCACCGCTTCGGCAAGCGATGCCATGAAGCGAACCATGCGCTGGTAGTTTGCGTTCCCCAGCGGGCCCAGCACGCCCGACAGGTACGCTGTTTTTGCCGCGCATTCAGCGGCATCCAGGCTTGGTGATCTGGGCAAGAGCCATGCGGCGGCACCAAGTTCAGGTTCCGGGCTGACGACACACCGGCCCGTGCGTTCGGCCTCGCCCAGTGAATACTCGAAATAGGCGCCGAGGATTTGTTTTCGGGCGGGCAGATTCTCGCTGAAATCAACCGTAATGGCTTGATAGAAGGGATCGTCAATCAGTGATGCCACCAGGGCGGGAATGGATCGGGTAAAGGAAGTCATGCGGCAGGTCCGTTCGAGCAAGATAAGCGGCCTTAACCGCCTTGCATGGCATAGGTCATGTAGGTCACGGAAAATGGCAAGTGGAGAGCAGGGAATTTTCGCTGGGTTGCATTACGCTCAAGGCAAGCGCGGGTCTAGCATCCACCGTGAAAGACGGCTTCGATATTGTATCCGTCAGGATCGAATACAAAGGCTGCATAGTAGTTCGGGTGATAGTGCGGCCGCAGACCTGGCGCACCATTATCCCGTCCGCCTGCCGCCAGGGCGGCCTCGTAGAAGGCGACGACTTGCGCCGTGTTGCTCGCATGGAATGCGATATGGCTGCGCGGCACGTAAGGGGCGCCCGTGGAAATCCAGAAATCTCCGCCGGGATCCGCTTGGTCGTCGGCATCCTTCATGCCGTAGCCCACGGCGACTTCAAATTCGAGGCGAACGGCATAATCCAAGGGGCCAAGAGCCGATTCGTAGAATTTTTTGCTCAGCGCTAGATTGGCCACATTGATTCCGGTGTGATCGATCATGTAAACCTCCCAATAGTGGGTGAGTCGGACCAACGATGACGACTGACGCCTTCAGACCTGGGGAGCGGGATGCTCGTTAGCGCGAACAATGCGGGCTCGTACAGCATCCTGGTATTTCCAAACAACGTCATTCGCATGTGGAGCAGGATACGATTGCCGGGTGATGATGTCCACTGGGTTGCCGGCTTGATCGGCATTAGTCAGATCGGGTCGCTGGAGCCGGAAGGTGCGGCCAGAAAAGAAAGCGCGAACCCGTTGGCCTGACCGGGTTTGCGCCGTGTTGCCCGCGCCGCAGGCCAGGCCTGCGGCGGGTGAGCCCGATCAGTTACGGGTCAGCGTGCCGTCCCAGGTGCTGACGGTTTTCTTGGAGTCTTCTTCCGTGAACCAGACCGACGTAACGGCCTTGGTTTCGGTGAAGAAGGCCACGCCGTCCTTGCCCATGGCGTGCAGGTCGCCGAAGAACGAATCCTTGTGGCCGGTGAAGGGGAAGATCGCGAAGGGGACGGGGATGCCGACGTTGATGCCGACCATGCCGCCGTGGGTGCGCTTGGCAAACTCGCGGGCATGAAGGCCGGACGTGGTGTAGATGCACGAGCCGTTGGCGAAGCGGTTGGCGTTCATGATCGCCAGGCCTTCCTCGAAATCCTTGACACGCTTGATGCAGGTCACCGGTCCAAAAATTTCGTCGTTGCCGACGCTGTGCTCAGGTTTGACGTGGTCGAAAATTGTCGGGCCGACGAAATACCCGTTTTCGCAACCGGCAACCGTAGCGTTGCGCCCATCGAGGACCAGTGTCGCGCCTTCGCTGACGCCGCGGGTAATTGCGGCCTCGACCGATTCCTTCTGTCCAGCCGACACCAAGGGCCCGAGTTGCGATTCGGGCAGGTAGGCCGCACCGAGTTTCAGTTCCATGGCCTTCTTCTTGAGCAGGGCGACGAACTTGTCGGCAATCGATTCCTGGACGCAGATCACCGGCAAGGCCATGCAACGCTGTCCGGCACAGCCGTAGGTGGAGTTGATGATACCGGCCACGGTTCTTTCGAGCACGGCATCTTCCATCACCAGCGCGTGGTTCTTGGCTTCGCACAGCGCCTGGACGCGCTTGCCGGCCGAAGCGGCGGTCTTGTAGATGTGCAGGCCGACCGAGGTCGAGCCGACGAAGGTAACGCCCTTGACCTTCGGGTTGGTGAGCAGCGAATCGGCTTCGACGCGCGAACAGGTGACGAGGTTGACCACGCCCTTGGGCAGACCGGCTTCGATCAGCAGTTCGAGCATGCGGATCGAAGTCTGCGGCACCATCGAGGCGGCTTTCAGCACGAAGGTGTTACCGGTGGTGATGCAGAACGGCAGCATCCAGCCCATCGGGATCATCGCCGGGAAGTTGTATGGCGCGATGCCGACAAACACGCCGAGCGGCTCGCGGAAAGAGACGGTGTCGTAACCCGGCGCCACGTTCATGCAGGTGTCGCCCTGCATCAGGTAATGCGACGAGCAGGCGCATTCGACGACTTCGATGGCCTTGAGCACGTCGCCCTTGGCTTCGGCCAGGACCTTGCCCATCTCGGTAGCGAGCAGGGCGGTGAGTTCGTCCAGATTCTTGTCGAGCAGTGCCTTGAAGCGGAACATCAACTGGATGCGCTGTGGAATCGGCGTATCGGCCCAGGCCGGAAAGGCGGCGGCGGCCGCCGCAACGGCGGCGTCGACTTCGCTCTGCGTGCAGCAGGGGGCTTCGGCGATTTGCACGCCCAGGCTGGGGTTCATGACGGGCATGTACTTCGTACTGCTTGATTCACACCACTCGTTATTGATACAGAACTTCAAACGTTTGATCGCGGCCATTTGTGCATCCTCCAAAAAAGAAATCGTTAAGTTGTTTCGCTTGTGGATACGGCCTCTGCCGTGTCCTTGAAATGACGTCAAGCCATCCTTACTTCATGGTCGGCATGACAAAGTCCGCGCCACTGCGCATGCCGGTCGGCCAGCGCGTGGTGATCGTCTTGAGCTTGGTGTAGAAGCGCACACCTTCGGGGCCGTGCATGTGGTGATCGCCGAACAATGAGGCTTTCCAGCCCCCGAAACTGTGGAACGCCATCGGCACCGGAATGGGCACATTCACGCCGACCATGCCGACCAGCACGCGATGGCTGAAGTCCCGCGCGGCATCGCCGTCGCGCGTGAAAATCGCAGTGCCGTTGCCGTACTGATGGGCATTGATCAGGTCAACGGCCGAGCCATAGTCGGGCACCCTCACGATGGCCAGTACCGGCCCGAAAATCTCCTCAAGGTAGATCTTCATGGTCGGGCTCACGTGGTCGAACAGGGTTGCGCCAACCCAGTTGCCATTGGGATAGCCGTCGACCGTACAGCCGCGCCCATCGACTAACAGCGTTGCGCCTTCTGCCTCGCCGCTGTTGATGTAATCGACGACCTTGTCACGGTGTTGCGGGGTAATCAGCGGGCCCATTTCAGAACTCCGATCCGAGCCTGGGCCAATCTTGAGCGCGGCAATGCGTGGCAGCAGTTTCTCGACCAATGCGTCCGCGACTTGGTCGCCCACAGCGACAACCACCGAGATGGCCATGCAGCGTTCACCGGCGGCGCCGTAGGCGGCGCCCATCAGCGCATCCGCGGTCAGGTCGAGATCGGCGTCGGGCATCACCACCAGGTGATTCTTCGCACCGCCCAGGGCCTGCGCACGTTTTCCGTGAGCACAGGCGCGTTCGTAGATGTAGCGTGCGATCGGCGTCGAGCCAACAAAACTTACGGCGTGCACATCGGGGTGTTCGAGCAAGGCGTCGACGGATTCCTTGTCGCCGTTGACGACGTTGAATACGCCATCGGGCAGGCCGGCTTCCTTCAGAAGTTGTGCCAGCAGCAGCGCGGCTGACGGGTCGCGCTCGGAAGGTTTCAGGATGAAGGTGTTGCCGCAGGCGAGGGCGACGGGGAACATCCACATCGGCACCATGGTCGGGAAATTGAACGGCGTGATGCCGGCCACAACGCCCAGCGGTTGCCGCAGGCTGTGCGAGTCGACGCTGGTACCGACGTTCTCGGTCACTTCACCCTTGAGCAGATGAGGAATGCCGACGGCGAATTCGACCACTTCAAGACCGCGTGTGACTTCGCCCAGCGCATCGTCATGCACCTTGCCGTGCTCACGGGAAATGATTTCCGCCAAAGCATCGGCATTCTCTTCGAGCAGGCCGCGAAAACGGTTGAGAATCCGCGAACGGCGTAGCGGCGGGGTGTTTGCCCAGGCCGGGAAAGCCCGCCGGGCAGCGGACACGGCCGTATCAACGTCGCTGCGGGCGGCCAGACGAACGTTGCCGACGACCACGCCCAGCGCGGGGTCGATGATCGCTTGCGTGCGCTGGGATTCGCCCGCAAACTCGTGGCCGTCTATGAAATGCTTAACGTCGTACATTCTGTTCCTTGTTTAACACGCTGCCGTTCGCTCGTCTTGCGCGACGTCGCGGCGGCACAAACCGCTCCCTGACTTATTTTTTCAGCATCCACTCATGAGCCGGATCGTTCTTGAACACCCAGTTGCGCTTTTCACCGGCCATGACATTGAGGTAGTACGAGGTGTAGGCGTGCGGCACGGTCACCGGGTGATAGCCTTTCGGCACCATCACAACGTCGTGATCTTCAGCGGCAAGGGCTTCATCCAGGCTGCGGTCGTCGGTATAAACCCGCTGAAACACGTAGCCTTGCGGCGGATTGATGCGGTGGTAATAGGTTTCTTCCAGCGAACTTTCGTTCGGCATATCGTCCGTATCGTGCTTGTGCGGGGGGTAGCTCGACGAATGGCTAGCCGGCGTGATCACCTCAACCACCAGCAGGCTGTCCGCCGGCTGATCGGCCGGGAGAATGTCGGTGACAAAACGTTGATTCGTGCCTTCGCCACGCACCGAGCGACGGATACTCGCTGCGGGAATTAGGCGCGCCGGATAGGTGCCGAAGCCGGGTGCATGGGCGATGGCGATTTCGCAGGCGGTGACCGCCGTGGCGCTGACCTTGCAGTTATTGGGTACGTAAGCGGCATCCGGCGCCTGGTCGTCAAACACCGAGTCACGAGCGCCCAACTCGCCACAGTTGATGGTTCCGGCCTGTACCCGGGCTTTGCCTGACATGACGACAAGGCAGGCTTCGCGTGCCGGATCTTCGAAGGAAACCGACTCGCCGGGCTGCAAGCGGTAGGCCGAAAAACCCACGTAGCCCCATCCCGCCGATTCGGGCGTTACCGCGGCAATTTCCTTGCCCGGGTGCGCTTTTACCAATAGCTTGTTCACGCGTACTCCTGACTCTTAACCGTTAATCTTCTTGACCAGACCGGCCAGGCAGTCGTAGCCCTTTTTCGCATACTCGTAACTGGGCGCGACGGCAGGGTCCTGTTCAGCTTCAACCACCAGCCAGCCTTTGTAGTTGTGTTCGGCGAGCACGGTGAGGATCGGCTCAAAATCGATCATGCCGTCGCCAGGTACCGTGAATACGCCGTCCAGAACCGAATTCAGGAAACTCTGATCGTTGTTGCGGGCCTTGATCATCACGTTTTCGCGGACATCCTTGCAATGCACATGCACCACGCGGTCAATGTGTTTGCGCAACTCGGCCAGAGCGTTACCGCCGGCGAAGGTCATGTGCCCGGTGTCGAACAGCAGGCCAACGTTCTTGCTGGTGAGTTCCATCAGGGTGTCGAGATCTTTCGAGCTTTCGCAGTAGGCCCCCATGTGATGGTGATAGGCCAGAACGATCCCCTTCGATTTCAGGTAGGCACCGAAGGCATCGAGCTTCTGGGCGTAGGCCTCCCACTGGGCAAGGCTTTCGAACTTCGGGCGGCGCGACAAGGGCGTTTGTTGCTGGCCTTGCACCGAGCCGGCCACTTCACCGTACACCATGACAGTGCACCCGTTAAAGACCAGTTTTTTCAGGTGCGCCTGAACGGCTTCTATCTCGTCCTCGAGACTGCCTTCAGCAAGCGAACCCGAGTGCCAGCCAGACACGACGACCGCGCCGTACTCCGCCAGCTTGGCTTTCAGTTCTGCAGGGTCCTTCGGAAACTTGTTGCCTAGCTCAAAGCCCACATAGCCAATTTCGGTGCCCTCAGACAGGCACGTCTCAAGCGGCGTGTCGCCACCCAGTTGCGGCAGATCGTCGTTGGTCCATGAGATCGGATTGATGCCGATGCGAACTTCAAGTTTTCCCATTTCAGTCTCTTTCTCTTTTTCAATATTGAACAATGCCGAACCCGTACAGAGCGCCGGCTACTAGATCCGCTGCTTCTTCTTTTCCTGCTCAAGCTGCTCACGCGCTGCCATCACTTGCGGACGAACCGATACCTCGGGGACGCCCACTTCCCACCAGCTTCCACCTTCCGGCGTGCACTGCGGCCCGTCGATGACAATGCTGATCAGGTAGGATTTATCCGTTGCGCGGGCACGACCAATAGCCTCGCGCAAACCACTGACGGTGCTAACCGTTTCGGCATTGGCACCCAGCGACCGCGCGTTCAGTTCGAAATCGATCTTTGGCATGCCCTGCGGACCCTGTTTGCAATCCTTGTACATGTTGTTGAACTCGGCACCGCCACAGGCCTGCTGCAGACGGTTGATGCATGCATAACCAAAGTTGTCGGTGAGCACCACGATGATCTTCAGACCGAGCATTACCGAAGTGGCCAACTCGTTGTTGAGCATGAGGTAGCTGCCGTCGCCGACAATCACGATCACTTCGCGATCGGGTCGCGCCATCTTCACGCCTACCCCGCCCGCTACTTCGTAACCCATGCACGAGTAGCCATATTCCATGTGATAGCCGCCCGGCGTCGATGTGCGCCAGAGCTTGTGCAACTCGGCCGGCAGCGTTCCCGCCGCACAGACTGCAATGTCATTGGCGGCGGAGTTCGCTGCCGACGCCTGCACGGCGCCAATCACCTCGGCGTAGGTCGGCAGGGCCGCACGCGAACTCACCACGATCTCGTCGACCGCATGCCGCCAATGCGTATTCAGGCGCAGGGCCTTGTCATGCCAGGCGCGATCGGAATGCCATGATCCCAGCGCTTTTGACAGAGCAGCCAAAGCGACGGCGGCATCCGCCTGCAACCTGGCACCGTTCCATTTGATGACGTCAAAGGTGGTGACGTTGATCGAAACCAGCCGCGCCTGTGAGTACAGGGCATGTGAGCCGGTTGTGAAGTCCTGCAGGCGGGTGCCGACGGCAATAACCACGTCCGCCTCGGCTGCCAGTTCGTTCGACGCCGGCGACCCGGTGACCCCGATGGAACCGGAGAGCAGTGGATGATCCCACGGCAAAGCACCCTTGCCGGCATGCGACTCACCCACGGGAATTCCATGCGCCTCGACGAAGGCCTTGAGCGCCTGACAACCGCCTTCGCTATACAGCACCCCACCGCCGGTTACGATCAGCGGGCGCTTGGCGGTCTTGAGAATTTCGGCCACGGCCTCGACTTCCAGGGGCTCGGGCTGAGGTTGACGGAAATGTACAAGGCGTTCGGCAAAAAATTCTTCCGGCCAATCGCAAGCCATGGCCTGCACATCCTGCGGCAGAGCCAGCGTAACCGGCCCGCACTGGGCTGGATCAGTGAAACAGGCGATGGCGCGGGGCAAGGCGGTAAGCAGTTGATGCGGTGTGATGATGCGATCGAAATAGCGTGATACCGGGCGCAGGCAATCGGCGGCCGACACGTTCCCGTCCTGAAAATCTTCAACTTGCTGCAGCACCGGATCCGGATCGCGGGACACGAAGATGTCACCCGCGAGCAACAGCACCGGCAGGCGATTGACGTGGGCCGTAGCGGCCGCCGTGACCAGATTGGTGCACCCCGGTCCGATGGACGTCGACACCGCCATCACGCGGCGCCGGAAATGGGCTTTTGCGTAGGCGACGGCGGCCAGCGCCATGCCCTGCTCGCTGTGCGCCCGGAAGGTGGGCAGTCGATCGCGTATTCCATGCAAGGCCTCGCCAAGCCCAGCCACATTGCCGTGTCCGAAGATGGCCCAAACACCGCCAAACAGTGGCTCCGTTCCATTCTCGGTA
Organism: Rhodocyclaceae bacterium; assembly: GCA_031398685.1. Lineage (GTDB taxonomy): Bacteria > Pseudomonadota > Gammaproteobacteria > Burkholderiales > Rhodocyclaceae > Propionivibrio. The sequence goes on from JANNNT010000732.1 coordinate 11,962, forward strand.
GCAACCCGCTGTGCAGCCAGATAGCGCACCAGAGCCTGCGCCATCGTCAAACGAACCGTTTTCATTCGAAGAATCTCCATTGTCTCTACTGCAACACTCCAAACAGCGCGATCGCGTCCCTTTGCTATCCGCGCTTACTTATTGTTGCCCGTTGCCTCGCTGCTCAAGGCCGTCATGGCGGCGGTTCTGCTGAAAGATGTCTTTGCATGAACCAAGGCGCCTTGTAACAAAGATAGCGTGCTTCAAGCGGGAATGCAACTGATTTTCTCTTTTAAATAAATATGGAACAGAAGTTCTATATGGATCGGGATTTCGAGGGCTGCCACTGACAACAATCACGTACCGACCAGCAAGCCGCACCGCCAGGCCGGGATTGCCGACGCGGCGAAACGGATGACGGTTATGGCGAGGGTAGCCCAGTCGGCTTCACGCCGAGGCCGACTGTCCCCAAGGTTTTCAGCCGCTTCCTGGCCGTATGACTCAATCATAAGGCAATCGGATCGGGAGGACGCCCAGCGTTCTCTCAACGACCGACCCGACACACGATTTATACTTTGAAGCGTCCGGCCGTCTGCCGCAGAGCGCCTGCGAGTTGATCCAGTTCCTGAGCGACCTGCGCCGTATTCTTGGCAGCAACGGTGTTTCCCTCGCTCATCTGAGCCACCGTTTCCACTCGGCGCGCGATGTCCTGCGCGGCGGAACTCTGCTCGTTCAGCGCAATAGAGATATCGCTGATGTCCTCGGACACATGTCTCGAACCCTCCTGGATCTCGCCGACTCGCCCAGCCGCCTGGTCAGAGAGTTTCTGCCCAAGGTCGACGCGCTTCACCACCGAATCCATGATGGCTACGGCGTTTCGCGTCGAGCTTTGCATTGCCTCGACGACCTTGGCGATCTCGGTCGTTGATGACGCGGTACGCTCAGCCAGTTTGCGCACCTCATCGGCGACCACGGCAAACCCTCGTCCCTGCTCGCCGGCACGTGCGGCTTCGATCGCGGCATTCAATGCGAGCAGGTTGGTCTGGTCGGCAACATCCTTGATGACCTGCACCATCATTGAGATCTTGTTGGACTGGGTGCCTACGTCATTGATGGTTTGCCCGGCGTTCTGCACGGTGAGTGCAATCTCGGCCATTTCCGAGTTAGTGCGTGAAATGATTTCGGCACCGGAATTGGCCGCGTCGCCCGCGTCGTGAGCGCGTTGCAAGGCATGACGGGTCGACTCGTTGATGTGTGCAATCGACACCGTCATTTCCTCAATGGCGGCTGCCATGGTTGAAGCCGATTCGCTCTGGTTGTCCGACGCATCCGACACCTGACTGGACGCCGCTGCGGCCTGATGGGCCGCATTTGATATCTGCGCGGCACTATCGAGCACTTCACGCAGTGAGTTCTGCATCTGCTCGATGAGCTGGTTGAACGCCAGCGCCGCCTGACCCGCCTCGTCGCGGGTTGTTACCTCGGCACGGATGGTGAAATCATTTTCGGCAGCCACCGTGACGATCGCACGACGCATGCTCTCCAGCGGTTTGATGATGCCGCGAGCCAGCACAAAGCCCAGAACGATCAACACGCAGGTGGCAACGCCGAAAATGCTGGTGATGGCGATGGTGGCGGTTCTGCTGGCTGTCCGCCCGGCTTCGATGGCTTCAGTTCCCGATTTGGAGTTGGCGTCAACGAGAGCTCCCAGAACTTTCTGCAGTTGGGGTTCTACGACCCCCCAGGGCGAGACCGACATATCGAAATCATCGAACAGCTCCGCTTGTTTTTCCATCGCGGCTTCAGTATTGCTCCCGTTGTCGTCGTTGTTGGCCAGTAACGCGATCACCTTTCCGGTTCTGGTCGCGTAGGTATACCAGTTGGTGTAGGTTCCCTTGAAGGCCTTCCAGGCTTCGGCTTCTTCGGGGGCAAGCACCAGTGTGTCGTACTGGCTGACCGCTGCAGTCAGTTCCTTGTCAAGCGGTTCGATCCGCCGAACGATGTTCTTGAAGTACTTCTGGGAGTATTTCTTGTCCCGCCACAGCGAGGCCTCCAGGCACGCGGCGTGCAACGTCGCCATGCTGGTGCGAATGGTCGAAAGCGTATTTGCTGTTGGCAACTTCTCTTCCGACATGACCGTCAATGCGCCTTCGATGCGCTTGGCTCCGCTGAGTCCGGCGACCCCGACGACAACCAGCATGAGAATTGCGAAGAGAATCAGGAAGCCCAGTTTTTGCTTGACGTTGAAGTTGCCCATCTTCTGCCCTCGCGGTTAAATCGTAAGTGTCGCACAGTCTAAACAGACGGTTTTCGTTTCGGCCTCGCCGCTGCTCTTGCCTCTTCGCCATGCCGAATTCCTTCGTTGCTCGAATCTGAGGAACGTCGTTTCACGTTTCAGTTTTCGTCGCGAAGGAATTCGCACGGCTACCAGTGTGATCGTGGTTGTGCTTGTCGGCGCGCTTAGTTCTTCTTGTCCGGATTGGGGATCATCAAATCACGAATTATCGCCAGCAGTTCGTGATAGTGGTCACAGAACCCGCGCAAGGTGCGGGCCGTGGCGCCATAGTGGTCGAACTCCTCGATTGTCATGCCATCTTCGTCGTAGGCACGGCGGAAGTCCGGAATCAGCGCATACAGCTCGGCAATGATCTTGGGGTCCACCGGGTTTTGCATGCGTTCTTTGACTTCGACATTTGAATTGTTGAAAAGCACTTGCCATTCATGCGGAATCGTCAGGATAACGTCGCCGCCGATGAATTCCGACCAATGCAGGTGGCTGCGGTAGGCCGCCGCGAGCAGGCGAGTCCGGTAGCCGCGTTGCTTGAAAATTGAGTAGGCCTTCTTCATCGTGGCTACACCGGCCCAGTCGGCGTAGCCGGGGGTCAGGGCGATACCGTCGCGTATCGCGACGCCCTTCATCCAGTCATCCAGGCGCCCCACCATGATGGTGCACGCGGGATGGATGTCGCAGTCCTTGCCTTCCGCAGCGCGACGTTTGAGTCCTCGTTCCACGGCTTCAGCGACGGCGATGGCCTGCGGCACAGTGAAACACACCGTGGCGTTGATGGTGATGCCGCGGTAAGTCACTTCCTCGAACGCAGCGATGCCGGCGGCGGTGACCGGGATCTTTACCTGGATATTTGGCGCGAGCGAATGAAAATGCAAAGATTGCTCGATAAGCGCTGCTGTGTTGCGGTAGTAAGCGGGATTGGTCTGCATTGACAACCGGCCCTTGATGCCACCTTCGCGTTCGAATATGGGCATCAGCAGTTCTGCTCCCTTCAGGCCCATTTCCTCGATCAGCTTCCAGGCAATTTGGTCTTCGCCCCAAGTCGGGTTTTCGTTGAAAAGACGGGTGAACGTCTCGCGCCACGCCGGCAGTTCCTTCTTCAGGACACTGAGAACGATGCTCGGATTGGTGGTCGCCCCCACGCCGCCATTGGCGATGGCGTATTCGAGTTCGCTAACGGCGCATGAATCGTTCCAGAAATCGGTGACGTAGTTCGCAGTCGTCAAATAGAGTGGACTCTGGACGGCAGTTTGTTCGGTGGTGTTCATTGCACTTACCTCGGTGTATGGCTGATGGTGATAAACGGTCTTGAGGTTGATCTGTGCAGGCGATCCGAGATCTGGAGGGCTCAGCGTCGACTTCGAACAAGACTAATGTCTTTACATGCGGACGTCAGCGAAATCTGGAGGCGCCTTTCGCTGGCCGCATTCGTCGTGGATTGTTCAATCGTGTAGTAACAATAAAAGTTCTAAACAGCAAAGTCAAATAGAAATTGCATTCTATTCAAGTGGGTCAATTCGGAAATGCCTGCCTCTTGGCACTTTCGGATCCTGATGAACCCTGGGTCTGATCCGGCGCGGACTTCAGCCACGCCTCAGCGCGATTCGGGCAAGTAGGGGGCTTCGCGTACGTTTTCCGTGAAATAGAGCCTGAATTCACAGGGTTCGTTGGCCAGCGGAGCAGTTTCCACAACACCGCAAGCAAACAGCAGATGCTGGAGGGCGGTGATGATCTGGCTATCGGGGTCCTGATCGATAACCAGATCGAGCATGCCCTGGCGCATGTATTGGCAGTGATCGTCAGACATTTCGTGAGTAACCCAGCACACCTTGCTGGCCGCATCGTATTTACGCAACGCGGCTTCGATGCCGGGCGAACCGGCGCCGCTGTTGTAGATGCCGACAATCGGTTCGCCGCTGCGCAAGGCGCTGGCGACGGCGAGGTAGCAGCGATCCGGATCGTCGTAGGTTTCAATGGTGCG
>JANNNT010000057.1:0-29075 GCA_031398685.1 Rhodocyclaceae bacterium
CATCGCTTGCAGCAGTCTCAGCACCGCCGCGTCGTCATCGACCAGATAGACTATCCTCAACGGCTCTTTTGTGTTCATGACAGAAGTGGGTCATCGGGAAGGGAAACGAAAGATAGCACGTTTGCATCCCCTGGCCAGTTACAACGGTTTGCGAAGAGGCGGCGAAGTCGGTCGTCGATTGACGAAAAACCTTACTCCTTGCGTGCGTTTTTTTCGGCAGCCTTGGCTTTGTCGGAATCATGGACCGACGACTGATCCTGCGCCTCTTTCAGCTCTCCAGGCGTCAGCGTACGGGCAATGGTGTCGCGTTCGCGAACAGCGTCCAGATTGCGTGCGGCCGAGGCCCGGTTGAACCAGACATAGGCGCGTACCGGGTTTTTCTCGACACCTACACCATCGCGGTACAAACGCCCCAGTTCAAGCATCCCCTCGGGGTTTCCACGCGCCGCGGCTGTCTCTATCCATTTCGCCGACTGGCCAAAGTTCTGCAGGATGCCAACTCCGGTTCGGGACAAGCGCCCGAGAACGATCATGGCCTCAGTGTTTCCATTTTCGGCAGACATCTGTAACCAGCGAACCGCCTTGGCGGATTTTTCGCTCGTGTGAGCCGGGTCCTGCAACAACGCTTCACCGAGTCTGAATTGTGCACCGGCATCGCCGGCTTCTGCGGCTTTCATGATCTCGGGTTCGAGCGCGGATGCGGCTAACGGTGCACCGAGTCCCGACCGACTTTCAGCTCGCGTCAGCCAGAAGGTTGCAGCAATAGCCAGAATGACTGCAAAAAGCGCAATCGGTACAGAGATAACCAGGCCGTTGAACGTAGGGCCAGTTTTTGCAATAAAGCGCGACGAGCAGTCAAGGCAGCGATACGGACTGCAACCGCGGAATTTCTGTTTTTCGTCGAGCGAAAGCCACCTCGATTCCCGGCAACGAGAACCTTGGCAACTCGGGCAATTCACTTTGGACCTGAAAAACATCAAAACCTCGTCACTTCAATGTCGGCAGGAAATCGGTTTTTAGTTTAAAACACTACGGATGCATAGTGTAGTCGACTCACGGAGTTTGTGCGTTGGTGCCTTTCCGACCAAACGCAGGAAATCTCACTCAGTGAATGGCCCGAAGTCTCATATTCCGTGAAACGAGAAAGAACAGGCCGCTGACTGAAATTGCTACGAGCGAAGCCATGATATAGGTCAACGCGATTCCTGTTCGGGTCAGGAATAGGCCCACGATCAGAAAGAAGGCAGCGTACGATCCCGAGCCCAGCACAACGCCTCGCAACAGGTTTGACGCACTTTTTGCACCGCGCTGAGAATGGGTGAAGGCTGCAAAGATCACGCTGAACGCCGGAAAAGGCGAAATCAATCCGCTCAATTGCGGCCCCAATTCATTGGCCGCCGTTGTCAGGAGAACGACCAGACCGGTTGCGGTCAATATCCTGGCAGGCAAATCCCATTTCGGAGCTGAGAAAGCCCCCGCGGGAAGACTATGGCGCGGGATAAGCCGCCCCGACAGGATGATGACAACAAGCAGCGCGATGAAGGCGGGCAGCAATTGCCACGAAAAAGTGTTCCAGACGAAGGTTGCAACAAAGAAAACCGCGATCGCAGCAACGGAGCTGATCAGCCAGTTGCAGGATTGCGCAACGCGGATGTAGGTTAAGCAGAAAATGCAATTGGAGATTTGCCCGGCCAGATTGCCCACCGCCGACTGGCTTGCAAACTCAAGCCCATATTCGTAAGCGAGAATGAAGGAAATGGGGCCGGATGTCAGCGGCAAGCCGATTAATAAACCGCTGGCGATCAAACCCCAGCGGCGCCCGGCTAGGGTAACGGAAGCAATCAGAAATGGCGTAATGAACAGCTTAAAGAGAAGTATCAGCATAGGTTATGAACTTTTCGCCCTTTGGCGGATACCAATTTCAGTAATGGTGTGCTGCGTCTTCGGTATCCGTACGCAAGAACATCCAAAAAGCGGCCTGTAAGCCGACAACTACAGGCATTTTGAAAAGCCTGCCCCGACAGTCATTTTTCATGACGCGTGCGGGGAAAACGTCTTGTCTTGTGGATCGCCGTTATATGCGTGTTGCAGGCCGATCATTTCTAGCTCGCGCCGCAACATTGCTTGAATTTTTTGCCGCTGCCGCACGGGCACGGGTCATTACGGCCAATCTTGGGTTCGTCGCGACGGATGGTCTGGGCGCCGCGTTTGGCCAGCCAGAAGCGGTAGATGTCGGCTACGGCTTGCGGCAGGTCTTCCTCGCAGTCGTTTATCACCAGCTCCCGTTCTTTGCCCTCCGGCCATTCCTCACCGTGTTCGCGGGCGGCGGCTTCGGCTTCGCCAGTGAGCAGCATCAAGGGGAAGAGGCGTTCGTCGAGGTAGGTGATTTCCTCACTGTCTTCGTCATCACCTTCCGTTTCTCCGAGGAACTCGAACCAGTCGTCTTCAGCGGCGTCGACGCCGGCCAGGTAGGCCTGACACCAGGGCAGGTAATCGCTCGGGCCGTTTTCATCGTCTTCCTTGGCGTAAAGCAGGAGGACGGGCGGTTCGCCAGTGGCGAGTTCGGCTTCCAGAGCCACGGCAAAGGCGCGCAGAAGGTCGGCCGCTTCGCGTCCGGCTTCGGATTCCAGCGCTTCGTCGCCGCCCAGCGCGTCGGCCAGCCAGTCTTCCTCTGGGATCGGCTGCGGGCCGGAGAGGGCGGCGCACAGATAGCCCTGGATTTCATCGAGACGCATGGCTTCGGCAAGCGCCGGGTCGTCGAGCAGGGTTTCCAGGCGGTCCAGCTGATCGTCGGCGAGTTGTGCTTGCAAGGTGTTTTCGGTAGTCATGGTTTCAGCCTCGGGTATTGGATTCGGTGGCAAATTCGGCCAGTTCGACCTTAGGCGCCGGTTCCCAGCCTTTTTTGCGGTGTTCCGCGACAACGTTGGTAAAGATGCCGCCGCGTACGAAGAACCTGGCCGTCAGGCGCATGAAGCGGGGTTCGATGGCGTTCACCAAGTCGTCAAGGATCTGATTGGTTACGGCCTCATGGAAACAGCCTTCGTTGCGGAAAGACCAGATATAGAGCTTGAGACTCTTGAGTTCGACGCAGGTTTTTTCCGGGATGTAGTCGAGCATCAGCGTGGCGAAATCCGGCTGGCCGGTTTTCGGGCACAGGCAGGTAAATTCGGGGATTTCCATGTGAATGTGGAAGTCGCGCTGCGGCGCCGGATTAGGGAATGTTTCGAGGGTTTTGGTGGCTTGGGTGGTCATGATGGGTCCGGGTTCAAACGAATTAGTCTGGCAAAATGCTATTATAAGCGTCCATTTGTACCAGTGCGGCGTCATACGACGCTTCAGGGAACCCGGATCCGCGCAGCCAACTAGGCTGCGTTCCATTTAATGCGTCTGACAAAACTCAAACTCGCCGGATTCAAATCCTTCGTCGATCCGACAACGATTTCCCTGCCCGGGCAACTCGTTGGTGTGGTCGGCCCCAACGGTTGCGGCAAATCCAACGTGATGGATGCCGTGCGCTGGGTGCTGGGCGAGTCAAAAGCCTCCGAGTTGCGCGGCGAGTCGATGCAGGACGTGATCTTCAACGGTTCCGGCGGGCGTAAGCCGGTGTCACGGGCGGCCGTTGAACTGGTTTTCGACAATTCGCTCGGGCGCATTGCCGGCCAGTGGTCGCAATACGCCGAGTTGTCGGTCAAGCGCCTGCTCACGCGAGCCGGGCAGTCCGAGTACTACATCAATAATCAGCACGTTCGGCGCAAGGACATTACCGACCTGTTTCTCGGTACCGGCCTCGGGCCGCGCGCCTACGCCATCATTGGGCAGGGGACGATTTCACGCATCATCGAGGCGCGCCCCGATGAGTTGCGGGTTTTCCTCGAAGAGGCGGCCGGGGTCACCAAATATAAGGAACGGCGCAAGGAAACCGAGAGCCGTATCGCCGATACCCGTGAGAATCTGACGCGCGTTGAGGATATCCGGCTGGAACTCGGTTCGCAGATGGAGCGTCTGGAAGGGCAGGCGGCCGTCGCCCGGCAGTATCGCGAATACAGTGATGATTTGACACGCAAGCAGCAACTGCTGTGGTTGTTGCGGCGCAACGATGCGCAGGTCGAACGCGAGCGTCTGGCGCGTGAGGTCGAGCGGGCGACGATTGAACTTGAGGCACAGAACGCTGCCTTGCGCGAAACCGAAGCGCGGCTTGAAGTAGCGCGGGAAAGCCATTTTTCGGCCAGCGATGGTGTGCATAGTGCACAAAGCGAATTATTTACGGCGAATGCCGAAGTGGCGCGGCTTGAAGCCGAAATCCGGCACCGCCGCGAATCGCAGAACGAGTTTGAATCGCGTCTGGCGCAACTCTCCGATGACCAGGTGCATTGGCAGGGACAGCTAGAGAAGCTCGATGCCGATCATGAGCGTTGGCTGGAGCTGTCGGCGCTGGCCGATGATCGCGTCGAACAGGGTGAAATGCGTCTGGCTGCCCAGCAGGAGCGTCTGCCGCTGGCCGAGGACGCCCACGCCAGTGCCCAGGAAGAGGTCAATCAGCAACGTGCCGCGATGGCGCAGGCCGACCAGCGCCTGCAGCTTGAAATTGCCAATCGCGGCCATGCGCAGCGCTCGCTGCAGATTATCGCCGGACGTCGTGATCGTCTGGCGCAGGAGCGCGAAGCGCTGCCAGTGCCTGATCACGCCGAGTTCGAATTCAAGCAGGAAGCGCTGGCCGAACTGCGTGAGCGCATCGTTGCGGGGCAGGAAGAACTGGTTTTCAAGCAGCAGGAACTGCCGCAACTCGAACAGCAGCGCCGGGATGTGCTGGCCGAAGTGCAGCATGTCCAGAATGAACGCGCCGAGGCTCATGCCCGCCGTGCGGCTTTGGAGCAACTGCAAAAGCGTGTGCAAGGCGACGGCAAACTGGGCGACTGGTTACACCGTCATCACCTGAACAATCGCCAACCCTTGTGGAAATCCCTGCATGTTGAGGCCGGGTGGGAAGATGCCGTCGAAGCCGTGCTGCGCGAGCGGATCAGCGCGCTGACGGCCGAAGTTGCCGACCCGGCATGGAGCAAGGACCGGCCGGGCAGCAAACTGACTTTGCTGTTGCCAGTGGACGGCGCAACAGCGAGCGTTGGTGCAGATCGTCTGCTGGCGCGCATTCGTTGCGACAACCCGAAACTCGCCGCCATTCTGGCCGACTGGCTCGGCGAGGTATTTACCGCGCCGGATCTGGCGGCAGCGCTGGCGCGTCGCGAAAACTTTACCGGCACCGCCTGCTGTGTCACGCCGGGGGGTGATGTGGTCAGCCGGCAGAGCGTCACACTGTTTGCGCCGGATGCGGCAGAACATGGCCTGCTCGAACGGCAGCGCGAGATCGAGGAACTCGGCGGGCTGATCGAGCAACGCGAGGAGCGGGTCGAACAGGAACACGCGCGACTGGTCGAGATCGAAGCGCGCATGGTCGATGCTCAGAATGCCTTGCAGGAATCGCGTAAACACCTTAACGAACTCCAGGAACGGGCGCACGCCATTCAGGTTGAAACCCTCAAGTTGGCGCAGGCGCTGGATCGCTTCCGCGAGCGGCAGGAGCAGATCGACGCCAGTCTGGCCGAAATGGCCGCCGAGGAAGAGGGCGAAAACGAGCGTCTGTTTATTGCCGACGAGGCGATTGAAGAACAACGCGAGCAGATCCGCCAGTTACAACAGGTGATGGATACGGCCAGGGCGCGTTTCGAAACGGCTGAACGGGTGCTGCGTGACGAGCGCGAGCAGGTCAATGCAGTCGAGCGCGAGCTGCGCGAGGCGCAGTTTTCGCAACGCGAGTGCCGTAACAAGATCGAGGAAATTACCAATAATCGCGAACTGGCACGCAAGCAGATTGCGCGTGTTGTTGACGAATTGGCGCGCTGCACAGAAAGCGCCGAGGCCATGCAGGCCGAGGATCTTGAACCCAAACTTCAGGAGGCGCTTGATCACCGTGTCGCTCGCGAACAGGCGATGGCGGCCGTGCGCGATGCGCTGGAAGCGGCGACTTCCGGCCTGCGCGGTCTGGAAGAACAACGCATGAAGCTTGAGCACAGCCTCGAACCCTTGCGTGATCGGATCGGCGAACTCAAGTTGAAAGAGCAGGCGGCCAGTCTCAATTTTGACCAGCTTGCCGCGCAATTGCTCGAAGTGCAGGCGGACGAGCACAGCCTGGCTGGCGATTTGGCGGGAGCCCGGCCCGGCCCGCTGCAGAGCGCGATTACTGCGCTGCAACGCTCGATCGAGGCGCTCGGCGCGGTTAACCTGGCGGCACTCGATGAACTTGAATCGGCGCGCGAGCGCAAAGGTTACCTCGACGCGCAGTCGGAAGACCTGACGCAAGCCATGGAAACGCTGGAAAACGCCATTCGCCGCATCGACCGTGAAACACGCGATCTGCTGCAAACGACCTATGACGCGGTGAACACGAGCTTCGGCGAACTGTTCCCGATTCTCTTCGGCGGCGGCGAGGCCCGGCTGATCATGACCGGCGATGAAATCCTCGATTCGGGCGTGCAGGTCATGGCGCAGCCGCCGGGCAAGAAAAACTCGACGATCCACCTGCTTTCCGGTGGTGAGAAAGCACTGACCGCGATTGCGCTGGTGTTTTCGATGTTCCAGCTTAACCCCGCGCCGTTCTGCCTGCTTGACGAAGTGGATGCGCCGTTGGACGATACCAATACCGAACGATTTTGCGCGATGGTGCGACGCATGTCGGCCAACACGCAGTTTCTGTTTATCAGCCACAACAAGATCGCCATGGAAATGGCGCAACAACTCGTCGGCGTAACGATGCAAGAATCCGGCGTTTCGCGTATCGTTGAAGTGGATATGGACGAAGCGTTGCGCATGCGCGAGCAGATCGTTTAGGAAAAAATATGACCGAACTGCAAATAGGATTATTTGGCCTCGGAGCCATCGCCGTTGTTGGTGTGCTGGCCTACAATAAATGGCAGGAATACAGGCACCGCAAGCTTGCCGAGCAGCTCTTGAACGTACAGCACACGGATGTTCTGCTGGACGAATCGGAGGTTGGGACATCAGTCCCGGTCCATGCCGAGAGTGAGCCGGAGGTCGAACTTGAACCGGAAGTGCAGGTGATTCCTTCCGTCGTTCCGCCGCCAGTGATCGCCGAGCACCGTGCCAAGCCGGCACCTTCCGGTGAACGTGTCGAGCCTGTTTTGAACCTCGATTCGGAGAACCAGGAGCGCCATGAACCACGACTGGCGCGTCGGGAAACCCCTGTCGAGCCGGTCGTTCCTGTGGAGACAATGAGTGCTCGCGTTCCTGATCCCGAACCGATTTCAGAACGGCCGCACGATGAGGCCAGGGACACTCGGGATGTTCCCGAGCCTTTCCATTTGTTGTCACCGGCCGTCGATTACGTGGCTTCTTTTGAAGCCGTTGAGCCGGCGCCGGCCTTCCAGATCCTTGAATCACAGCGCGACGTCCTGGCGCGTGTCCGCAAACCCGTTCATTGGATTGGTTACAACGAGCTTTCACGCGAGTGGGAGCCGATCATTGATGACGGCGTGAGCGAATACCGCCGCCTTCGGATCGGCCTGCAACTGGTTGACCGCCAGGGGCCCTTGAGCGATGGTGATCTGTCGGTTTTCCACATGGCCATGCATGATCTCTCCGATCAGCTTATGGCCATTACCGAATTGCCGCATCGCCAGGCGGCGCTGGATGGCGCCGCGAAGCTCGATGAGTTTTGTGCCAGTGTCGATATTCAGATCGGCATCAATGTGGTCAGCCAGGGCTTGGTTTTCCCGGGCACCAAGTTACGCGCACTGGCCGAAGCCGCTGGCATGGTGATCGATGGCGAAGGACGTTTTGTGCGTTACGACGACGATGGCAGCGTGCTCTATGTGTTGCTCAATCAGGAAACACCAGGATTTTCAGCCGAGTCGATGAAGACGATGAGTACGCATGGCGTGACTTTTCTGCTCGACGTTCCGCGCGTCGCACACGGCGAACGCGTGTTCAACCAGATGGTCGAACTGGCGAAACGTTTCGCCGACGTTTTGCGCGGGGCGCTGGTTGATGACAATCGCCGCCCCTTGTCCGAAGGCGCGCTGGAGCCGATTCGACGTCAGGTTGGGCAGTATCAGTCGATGATGGCCGCGCATGGCTTGCCAGCCGGCGGCCCGCTGACGCGGCGTTTATTCTCCTGAACGCGGATAAGCACGCATGAGCGTCAGCGAACGGGCCCTTGAACTGCGGGCCGAGATCGAGAAACACAATCACCGGTATTACGTCCTTGACGCGCCACTGATTGCGGATGCCGACTACGACCGTCTGTTCAGCGAGTTGCAGGCGCTTGAGGCAGCGCATCCCGAACTGGTAAGTGTTGATTCGCCAACGCAGCGGGTTGGTGGCAAGGCGCTGGAGATGTTTCAGCAGGTGCGCCATGTCGTGGCGATGCTGTCGATCCGCACCGAAACCGACATCGAGGACAGTGGTGCTTTCGCCTTCGATGCGCGTGTTCGCCGTGAACTCAAGCTTGGTGAAAGTGATCCGCCGGTCGACTACGCGGCCGAACTCAAGTTCGACGGCCTGGCCATCAACCTGCGTTACGAGAATGGCATGCTGGTTCGAGCGGCAACGCGCGGCGACGGCGAGACTGGCGAGGTTGTCACTGAAAACGTGCGCACGGTCGGGCAGATTCCGTTACGCCTGCACACGGCTGAACCGCCTGCGGTGCTTGAAGTGCGCGGCGAAATCTACATGAAACGTGCGGATTTTGAGCGCTTCAACGCACGGGCGCAAGCGGCTGGGGAGAAAATGCTGGTTAACCCACGCAACGGCGCGGCCGGCAGCATCCGCCAGCTTGATTCACGGATCGCCGCCAGCCGGCCACTCTCCTTTTTCGCCTATGGCCTGGGGGAAGTGCAGGGCTGGTCGTTGCCGAAAACGCACAGCGGCACCCTTGATGCACTGGAGGCACTCGGCCTGCCGGTCTGCGCTGTGCGCTCGGTACTTCAGGGGGCCCAGGCCCTGGCGGATTTCCATCGACGCGTGGGCGAACAGCGAACCAGCCTGCCGTTCGACATCGACGGGGTGGTCTACAAAGTTAACGCCCTCGCGCTGCAGACTCAACTCGGCTTTGTGTCGCGCGAGCCGCGCTGGGCGGTGGCGCACAAATATCCGGCCGAGGAGGCCAGCACCGAGATTCTGGGCATTGATATCCAGGTCGGCCGCACCGGCGCGCTGACGCCGGTGGCACGTCTGGCCCCCGTTTTCGTCGGCGGGGTGACGGTGACCAACGCCACCTTGCACAACGAAGACGAGGTTCGGCGCAAGGACGTTCATATTGGCGACACGGTCATCGTGCGTCGTGCCGGCGATGTGATTCCGGAAGTGGTGCGTGTGCTGCCCGACAAGCGGCCGATCCTGGCGCCTGAATTCGTCATGCCCAAGTCGTGTCCGGTTTGCGGTTCGCAGGTGGTTCGGGCGGTCGATGAGGCCGTGGCGCGCTGTAGCGGTGGCTTGTATTGTCCGGCACAGCGCAAACAGGCGCTGATCCACTTCGCTTCTCGCCGGGCCATGGATATTGAGGGACTGGGTGACAAGCTGGTCGAACAGCTGGTTGATAGCGGCATCGTGCGCACGCCTGCCGATCTCTACAAAATGGGGTTGTTGGCGCTGGCCAATCTTGAGCGCATGGCGGAAAAATCGGCCAATAACCTGCTGGCCGCCATCGAGAAAAGCAAGCAAACGACACTGGCACGTTTTATCTACGCGCTGGGTATTCGCAATGTCGGTGAAACGACGGCCAAGGATCTGACGCGTCACTTTGGTAGCCTGGATCGCGTTCTTGCCGCCGATGAAGAAACATTGATGCGGGTGAGTGATGTCGGCCCGGTGGTGACGCAGTGTTTGCGCCAGTTTTGCAGTGAGCCGCACAATCTGGAGGTCATCGAGCAACTGCGTGCGGCGGGCGTCGTCTGGGTTGAGGGTGAAGCGCTGCCCGTTGCCAACAGCGCATTGGCCGGCAAAATCTTCGTATTGACCGGAACGTTGCCGACGCTGTCTCGCGAAGACGCCAAGGCCCTGATTGAAGCGGTCGGTGGCAAGGTCAGCGGTTCAGTTTCAAAAAAGACAAACTATGTGGTCGCCGGGGCCGAAGCGGGTTCCAAGCTTGAAAAAGCGCAGGAGTTGGGCGTGACAGTGCTTGATGAGGCACAATTGCGCGCCCTGCTGGCGCAATAACAAGAGAATTGATTTTAAGGTAGAGAATTAGCCTCGATGCTCATTGAACAGCAGGTTCTTGCCTATCGCAATGTGGGACAACGCTTCGACTGTGGCTCCAAACTGGGCTATCGCAGGCGGCCGTTGATTTTGGTCGACGCCATCCGGACGTTGGTGCCGCTTTTTCAAACGATCTGAGTAACCTGGAATGAGCATGACAGACACGCAACACGTGAAGGATTTTCTCGCTGCGGCGGAATTAATACACTCGGCAGAGACTGTTGCGGCGGCGGTCAGCCGCGTTGCGCTCGAAATTACCGACAAACTCGGCGACACCAATCCCTTGCTGCTGTGCGTAATGACTGGCGGCGTACCTTTTACCGGTCATTTGATGACGCAGTTGCATTTTCCGCTCGAATTCGACTACATGCACGTTACCCGCTACGGCCAGGATACGACGGGCGGCGCGCTGTCATGGCGTTCCGCGCCGTGGACCTCGGTCAAAGGGCGCACCGTTCTTGTTCTCGATGACATTCTTGACGAAGGCTTGACGTTGGCGGCCATTGTGGAACGCATGATGGAACTGGGTGCCAAAGCCTGTTATACCGCCGTGGCCACCGACAAGTTGAACGGCAAGAAAAAACCGATCAAAGCGGACTTCGTCGCGCTGACCGTCCCGGATCGCTTCGTGTTCGGTTACGGCATGGACGTTCGTGGTGCGTATCGTAACCTCCCGGCAATCTATGCCATGAAGGAAGATTGAGATGTTGGCTGTTATTGGCGGCAGTGGCCTGTCGCAACTGGCGAATCTGGACGTTTCCCATCGCGAGGTGCTGCGTACCCCGTATGGCGAGCCGTCGGGCGCTGTAACCTTCGGCCAGATTTGTGGCCGCCCCGTCGCTTTTCTGGCGCGTCATGGCTATGGGCATACTATTCCCCCGCACGACGTGAATTACCGGGCGAATATCTGGGCGCTGTGCAAGCGCGGCGCTGTCGGCATCATTTCGGTGGCTTCGGTCGGCAGCATTCGGGCTGACCTCAAACCGGGCGACGTGGTGATTCCGCATCAGATCATCGACTATACCTGGGGTCGAAAATCGACGTTTCACGACGGATCCGATAACACGGTCACGCATATTGATTTCACCGATCCCTACGACCAGTCTCTGCGCGAGCAATTGATTGCTGCTGCACACGCCGTCGGCATTCCTGTGAGCGACTCTGCCGTTTACGCGGCGACGCAAGGGCCGCGTCTCGAAACGGCGGCCGAAATCAATCGTTATGAACGTGACGGTGCCGACGTAGTGGGCATGACGGGGATGCCGGAAGCCGCACTGGCGCGTGAGTTGGGGGTGCCTTATGCGGCCATCAGCGTGGTGGCCAATTACGCGGCCGGCCGTGCCGATAGCCGTGACGGAATCAACTTCGAATTGATTCAGGCGGTGTTGCATGAATCGATGGGGCATGTGCGTACCATCATCGAGAAAATGGTTGGCTGTGGCGATTAGATCGGTCCTTAAAATGGGCGATCCGCGCCTGTGGCAGCAGGCGCAAGCGGTCGAGGCGTTCAATGCGCCGCAACTGCACTCACTGATCGCCGACATGGAAGAGACCATGCGTCATCTCGATGGTGCAGGGCTGGCGGCACCGCAGATTGGTGTGGGTCTGCGCGTGGTTATTTTTGGTTTTGACGAAAATCCACGTTATCCAGACGCCGACAGCGTTCCCTTTACGGTGCTGATCAACCCCGAATTGACCCCGCTTTCGGACGAAGTCGAGGAGGGCTGGGAAGGCTGCCTTTCGGTGCCAGGGATGCGCGGATTAGTTCCGCGCTGGCATCATCTGCGCTACACCGGGTTTGACCCGTCCGGGCTGGCGATCGACCGTACTGTGGAGGGTTTTCACGCGCGGGTTGTCCAGCACGAATGCGACCATCTTGATGGCATCCTCTACCCGGCGCGAATCCGAGACTTCCGTTCTTTTGGGTTCACCGACGTTCTTGATATGTCACCAAACCCGGCAATAGAAACGGATTAGTATTGAACCTGTAACCATGGAAAAGGGAGCTGTGATGTCAGATCATGTCTACAAAGTCGTTGAAATCGTTGGGTCCTCGAAATTGGGTATCGATGACGCCATTCGCAATGCCATTGAAACCAGTGCAAAAACAATCCGTCATATCTCCTGGTTTGAAGTGATCAAAACTACGGGGCACGTTGCGGATGACAAGGTGGCTCACGTTCAGGTCACGCTGAAGATAGGGTTCAGGATCGAAGGCGACTAAGCCCAGGGTAGTTCAACTTTTCACGGAGTGGTCACGTGCGAACCTCCTAGAACTCACCGTGACACGCAGGGCATCCGGTGAGTTTCAACCAAAGGTCACCGCTCGGGATGACGCCAAGGCAAACTCATTGCCGACTGATGTTGAGGGACAGAAGAAGGTCTGTAACTTGGCTCCTGTACCGTTCCGCATCTTTCCGGCTCTCAGCGAGTTCGGCCTCAAGTTCCGCGTACTTCTTCGCCCGATCCTCACATGACGGGCAATGGTCGGTGTTGTTTAGATGGTCATCATCCTCGACCATCTCCAGCGAGTCAGGTTCAAGCCCGAAGGCATCCGCTATTTCTTTGGCCATATCGACTGTCCCGTCGGAAGGTCCCCGGTAACCTTGCGATACCCCTTCTCTAGCGTCTGGTTGTTTTTCCTCGGCCCTCTCTAATCTGCGGTTTTCGGTGTTATCGCGCCGTTCGTTTCCATAGCGGTAATACAGGGCGAACTCCCGACGATCATCGCAACGTCGTCGCTCATGTTGGGCATCCACGATTTCTCCTCCTTAACTAGCTGATGGCAATTCCTCAACCGGAAAGGAATCCGACAGGAGGGACGGGGCTCAAGTTCCGCGATGGAGTCCGGGAACTCGCGGAGGTAGTGAGTCCAAAGCGGACTCGAACTATTCGGAGGGTGAGAGTCCTCAGGTTCAAGCGCTGGAACTGCTTTCTTCTGGCTGTTCTCGATGGCGCTGCAATTTGCAAAAAAAAGAACTATTTACGCAGAATTGCGGTAATTCGTCACATTTTCTTTGGGTCGAATCGGCTAACGTAACTCGGGGCGTCCGCAGAAACCAAATCGGGTATCCGTGCTGATGAGAAAAGCATTGTTTTACATAAACAGGCTGTTGCGTTTTCAGTCTGCTGCCCGGACCAGATTCGAGACATGAAAATTGTGAGTGTCGTCGATGAGTTGCGGAGTTCAGGGCACTCGATTTGCAGCGGAGAAAAGGCGCAGGTTGCACAGGATCATTTCCATCGACTCCAACCATTACGGTGATTCTTCCCAATCATGAAAACTCAGCCGCTTTCAGACAATTCCGGGATATACCCCGGTCGAATCGTCCGGGTCTTGGGTACGATTCTCCTTAGCCTGTACCTGGTTTCCGCGGGTGGTGCCACGCCCGGGAATGCGGCTCGCTTCTACGAGGACGCGCTCGGAAAATTCGAGAAGAATGACATGCCCGGTGCGGTCATCCAGCTAAAGAATGCGCTGCAACAGGATCAGAAAATGCTGGCCGCGCACCTGCTGCTTGGCAAGGCGCTGCTCAGGAATGGTGATCTGAAGGGCGCCGAGGCGGCGTTTGAAGAAGCGTTGAAGCAGGGGGTCAATCGGGGAGAGGTTGCCCTGCCGCTTGGTCAGGTTTACCTGGCGCTTGGACGTCCTGAAGCGGTCATTGAGCGTATCACGGCGACTGGTTTGTCGCCTGCGTTACAGCTCGAGGTACTGACCATGCGCGGTAACGCGTACGTCGAAGCCGGCAATTCCCGTTTGGCTATCCAGAGTTTCGACGAAGCGCGGGCACTTGATCCGAAGTCCGCATTGCCGCTGATTGCCGAAATTCCCATGCTGCTTGCCGCCGGACAACTCGACCGGGCAAAAGAAAAGGCCAACAAGGCGCTCGAACTTGCGCCAGACAACGCCTACGCCTGGAACATGAAAGCTTCGGTGCTGCATGCGTCCTTCGACATGGCCGGTGCGCTGGTAGCCTACGATAAGGTGCTCGAACTGGCTCCCCCGCATGTTGATGCCCGGGTCGCCCGCGCTGCGCTGCTCATTGATCTGAAACGCGAAGCCGATGCGAAAAAGGATCTCGACTTTCTACTCCAGTCGGCGACCGATGACCCGCGTGCGTCCTATCTGCGCGCCGTGCTCGCTGCTCAGCAGGGAAACGGACCGGCAATCGTGGCGGCACTCGGCGAAGTAACGAAAATCATCGACACCCTGCCTCCCGCCTGGCTGGCACGTCGCGAGCAGTTGTTGATGAGCGGTGCCCTGGCGCATCACGGACTCGGCAATCACCAGAAGGCGCGTGAGTACCTTGATGTGATCATTTCGAGGAATGCCCGCAACGCCGGTGCGAAAAAGCTCCTGGCATCGATCTACGTTGACACCAGAGATTATGGGCGCGCCTTGTCCCTGCTCGAAGCACTGCAGAAAGCCGCGCCGGACGATCCGCAGATCATGTTCCTGCTCGGTTCCGTACACATGGCCCAGCGGCGCTACGTGCAAGCCACCGAACTGCTCGAAAAAGCCGCCGCCCGAACAGGATCGGCCGAAATGAATCGAACACTCGCCTTCAGCCAACTCGGCATGGGGCGCAGCGATCTGGGGCAGGCCAGTCTGGAAAAAGCCGTCGCGGCCAATCCTGGAGACCTGGCAGCAGGTACGGCGCTGGCCATGCTTTTCATGCGCCAGGGCAAGACCGAGAAGGCGCTGCAGATCGCCGAAGCAATGGTCAACCGCGAGCCGGCCAACCTCACGGCACTGAATTTCCTCGGCTCAATCAAGGGTGCAACGGGCGACAAGACTGGCGCCCGCGCCGCCTACACGGAGGTAATGGTCAAGGATGCTGCCTTCCGCCCGTCGACGCTGAATCTTGTCCGGCTCGATATCGGTGAAAAACGTTTTGACGACGCCCGCCGCCAGCTTGATGGGCTGCTCGCCAAGCGCCATGACGATTCCGATGCGCTGTTCGAATACGGCATGCTCGAACAGCGAGTCGGTCGGGTGGCCGAAGCCGTTCGCCACCTGCAGAAGGCCAGCGAAGTGCAGCGCCGCGATATCCGTCCGTCGCTGGCGCTGATTGAGCTTTACCTGAGCCAGCGCCAAGCCGACCAGGCGCTGAATGTTGCCAAAGCACTGGCCTCAAAAACTCCGGACAACCTTAGCGTTCAACTGACATTGGGTCGGACCTATCTGGCGGTTGGCGATGCGGGTAATGCCCGTAGCGTGTTCACTGGCGCAACCCGTCTGGCCGATTACGATGCCGGGAGCCTGGTAGTCATCGCCCGTTTGCAACTGGCGGCGGCCAATGCCGACGGCGCGGCTTACAATGTGCAGAAAGCCCTTCAAGGCCGCCCGGACGACCCGTCGGCGCTGGCTCTGATGGTTGAAATCGAAGCGCGGCGTGGCGCTACCGTCAAAGCCGATGCGGCGCTCAAGGCGCTCGCGACGATACATCCGAATCACATCGAGACGGCACTGGCGGGGGCCCAGCTGGCCATGTCGCGCGGTCAGTACGCCACGGCCATCGCCGCCTATCGCACGGTACTCGCGCGTGATGAAACGACCAGCAACGCCGTGGCGCTTGCGCAAGCGCATCTGGTTGCCGGTGAAGCTGCCAAGGCCGCCAATTTCCTTGAAGGCTGGGTCAAAACACGGCCCTCCGATCTGCCGGCACAGAAAGCGCTCGCTGAAACCCAGTTTCGCGCTGGTCAACTTTCAGCGGCAAGACTGACCTATCAGCGCGTACTAGCAGCGGGAGCCGATGACGCTTCGATGCTCAACAATTACGCCAATCTGCTACAACAATTGAACGATCCCGGCGCTCAGGAGCAGGCCGAAAAGGCACTCAAGCTCTCACCCAACAACGCCGCCTACAGCGACACCCTGGGTTGGATACTGGTGCAGAAAGGGCAGCTTGAACCCGGCTTGCGCTACCTGCGCGAAGCGCGCCTGCGCAGCCCGGAAAACGGGGAAATTCGTTACCATCTGGCGTATGCGCTAAGCAAGAATGGACGCAAGGACGAGGCCAAGGACGAGTTGAATGCCGCACTGACCGGCCTCGGAAAAGTGCCCGGTAGCGCAGCGGTTAGCCAGTTGACGAAGGAACTGGGGCTTTGACCCACGGAGCTGG
This sequence comes from Rhodocyclaceae bacterium, assembly GCA_031398685.1. GTDB lineage: Bacteria > Pseudomonadota > Gammaproteobacteria > Burkholderiales > Rhodocyclaceae > Propionivibrio. Next base: position 16,392 of record JANNNT010000057.1, read on the forward strand.
CCGTCGATATCTTTTACACCGACCTGGCCTATGTTTTGATAGATTGTTGTAACCTACTGTAATAAAACAATATTATTATTGTGGTACCAATTTTGCTTATGCTCTCGCAAGCCGTTTATCAGGGAGTGAAGAAATGAAAGGTCAACTAAAGATTTTGTGCGGGGCTGTGGCTCTGTTGGTTGCGGGGCAGGTTTCGGCCGATGTGTCCTGGACGCTTACCGGAACTCCAACCGCGGGCGTTGGGGTTTCTGCTTACGCGAACACGGGGGGTACCAGTACATCCAATAACGCCGCGGCGCAGACCATCCAGACGGCAACCTGGATACCGAGCTACGGCGGCATCGCCAACGCGGATGGTTGCCCCAGCGGTACTTCTTGCGACGTAGGTGATATGGCCGCTAGTTCGAACTGGGAACACGCGATCGACAACAACCAGCGCTACGATATGGCTCTTCTCTCGTTCGCTTCGGGACCGGTTTCGCTGAAAGGTCTGACGCTTGGCAACGCGAGCAACGATTCCGACGTCACGGTGATGGCGTACACGGGTACGGGCGATCCGACATTGGTCGGAGCGCTGAGCAAACTGGTGGGCAAGACCTACAATCAACTTGTTGGGTTGGGCTGGGCGGCGATCGGTAACTATTACAACGTTTTTTCGAATCCCGCTCATTCGGTGGCAATCAATTCAGGCTTGGTTTCTTCGTCGTACTGGTTAATCGGTGCCTACAATCCGCTTGCTTATTTCGCCGGCGGTACGGCAAGCGGCATAGGGAAGGATTCCAATTACGACAAAATCAAGCTGGCTTCTGTTTCTGGCGTCTGTGTTTCCGGATCTGGCACAACATGCACGTCGATCACCAGCGTTCCTGAGCCGGGTTCCCTGGTGCTCTTCGGCATCGCTTTCTTGGGTTTGTTTGGACTACGGCGACAATCGAAAGCCTGATTTTCAAGCATCCAGTTCCGCCAACGGCACCCTCGGGTGCCGTTGTTGTTTTTGTCAGCCCGACAAACATTTCAGGGCTGCTTCTTCCCTTTCACGCCTTCAGCACTTGAGTTGATCCAGCAGCTCCGTTTCCAGTTTGATCCGGCCCGCGCTTTCGCCAAGATCGCCACCCGTAATCAAAAAGGTATCCTCGACCCGCTCGCCAAGGGTGACGATTTTCGCGGTGTGCAGATTGGCGCCGTGGGCGGCCAGGGTCATGGCTACGGAGTACAGCAGGCCGGGTCGGTCGGCCGCACTGACCGAGAGGACAAAATACACGCCTTTTTCGTCGGTCTGGATGGTGACCAGCGGCTGGATCGGGAAATGCTTGACCTGGCGTGAAATCCGCCCGCTGGCAGGCGCTTCCGGATTGACGCAGCGGGTCAGGCGGTCGGTCAGTTCGTGCTCGATGTACTGGATCATGTCGCGATCATTGTCACGTCCGCTGACATCGAGCAGCATGAAACTGTCGAGGGCGTAGCCGTGGCGCGTGGTGTGAATCTTGGCGTCCATGATGTTGAAGCCGGCGCGGCTGAAAAAACCGACCATGCGGGCGAACAGATCGCGCTGATCAAGCGTGTAGGCCATGACTTCGATGCCGTCGCCATGCGGGTTGATACGCGCCTTGACCACCGGCTGTTTACTTTCCGTACGGTAGTGCAGGGCGCGGGCGTGCCAGGCGATTTCTTCGGTCGAATGGCGCAAGAAGTAAACCGTGTCGAGCTGGTTCCACAAGCGTTCATGGGCCTTTTCAGGAACCGCGTAGTAGCGCAGCAGGCGGATTGACTCTTCCTGTCGCTCCTGAATGATGCCTTGGGTGACCGGAGCCTGTCCGCCGGAATTTAGCAGGCGCCGGGTCTGGTTGAAGAGCTGCTCGAACAGCTGACCTTTCCAGCTATTCCAGACCTTGGGGCTGGTGCCGCGAATGTCAGCGACAGAAAACAGGTAGAGCGCTGTCAGGTGTCGTTCGTCCTTTACCGTCGCGGCAAAATCGCAGATCACGTCCGGGTCCGAGGTGTCCTGTTTTTGGGCAACCAGGGACATGACGAGATGATGGCGCACGAGCCAGACAACCAGTTCAGTGTCTTCTGCACACAGGCCATGGCTGTCGCAGAAGTGCTGCGCATCAACCGTACCGAGCTCCGAATGCCCGCCGCCACGGCCTTTAGCGATGTCATGGAAAATGGCCGCCACGTAGAGCACCCAGGGGCGGTCAAAATTGCCGATGAGCTGACTGCAAAACGGGTATTCGTGGCCAAATTCGGCTTCGGAGAAGCGGCGCAGGTTGCGCAGAACCCGCATGATGTGCTGGTCGACCGTATAGGCGTGGAAGAGGTCGTGCTGCATCTGGCCGACGATGGCGCCGAAGTTGGGCAGGTAGCGGCCGAGAATGTCGAACTGGTTCATGCGCCGGAGTTCGTGCAACACGCCGCGGGGCGCCTTGAACAGCTGGATGAAGCGCGCCTTGTTTTCCGGGTCGTTGCGGAAGTCGTCGTCGATCAGGTGACGGGCCCGCCACAGTGCGCGTATCGTCCGCGCCGTCATGCCTTTCAGCTCCGAGTGCTGCTGCATGATCAGAAAAGCTTCGAGAATCGCGCCGCGTGTTTCGTTGAACACATCGACGTGGGTAACGTCGAGCAATTGATGCGAATTCTGGAAGCGTTCGTTGATGACCTGAGGCGTTTGTTCCGGTGAGTGAAAAATGGCCGCACCCAGGTTTTGCAGGAGAATCGTGTTGAGCTGGGTAACCGTTTTTGCTGTCCGGTAATACTCCTGCATCAGTTGCTCGCTGGCCCGCCGTGCGGAGGTCGCCGCAAAGCCGAGTTGCTCGGCAAGCGCGGTCTGGTAGTCAAACAACAGACGATCTTCGCGTCGGCCGACGTGAAGATGTAACTGGATTCTCAAGCGCTGCAAAAACCGTTCGCGTCGTTCCAGGCCCAGTTTTTCCTGATGCGTAATGAAGTCGTGCCGCTCCAGATCCTGCCAGCTATTGCCGTAGCCGGCCGCCTGTGCGATCCACAGAATGCTTTGCAGGTCGCGCAGGCCGCCGGGGCTTTCCTTGCAGTTCGGTTCGAGGCTGTAGGGTGATTCTTCAAAACGCAGATAACGCTCGTCCTGCTCCATCCGTTTGGCGCGGAAAAAGGCCTGCGGATCAAGCTGAGCCTTGAATTCAGAATCGAATTGCGCGAACAGCGCAGCATTTCCGATGAGCAGTCGGGCTTCAACCAGCGCCGTTTGAACCGTCAGATCGCCTGCAGCCTCGGTCAGGCAATTCGCTACCGTGCGTACGCTGTGGCCAATCTCCAGCCCGATATCCCAGAACAGGCCGATCAGTTGCTCAAGGAGCCCGGCCAGCGTTGCATCAGGCGGCTGCGGGAGCAGAAACAACAAATCAATGTCGGACGCGGGACACAGCTCGCCACGGCCGTAGCCGCCGACGGCGACCAGCGTCAGCGAATTGGGGAAATCGACTTCATTCCACAAATCCCTTAAAACGCCGTCGATCAGTTCGCAGCGTTCGTTCAGCAAACGGAGCGGTTCGGGCTCAGCGAGATATCGTTCGCGAATGGCAGCCTGACCTGACTGAAGACGCGATTTGTACCGGCCGAGCAGTTCGTTGCGGGCGTTGGCTTCGAGAATCATGTGGATGTCTTGATCCAGTCCGGAGGCAGGCGTGTGCCCTCGGAAAGGGTCAGCACCTCAAACCCCGTTTCGGTAACCAGAATGGTGTGTTCCCATTGCGCTGACAGGCTGTGGTCTTTGGTGACAATCGTCCAGCCGTCGGCCAGCTCGCGGATCGCCGCCTTGCCGGCATTGATCATCGGTTCGATGGTGAAAATCATGTTGGCCTTGAGCTCGAGACCGGTTCCGGCCTTGCCGTAGTGCACGACCTGAGGATCTTCGTGAAAGCGTGCGCCAATGCCGTGACCGCAGAATTCGCGTACGACCGAATAGCCTGATTTTTCAGCATACTGCTGGATGGCGGAGCCAATGTCGCCAAGATGCGCACCGGCCCTGACCTGCGCAATACCAATCCACAGGCATTCAAAGGTGATCTCACACAGCCGTTTGGCCTGAATCGAGACCTCGCCGACCTGAAACATGCGGCTGGTGTCACCGTGATAACCTTCCTTGATGGTGGTGATGTCCAGATTGACGATATCACCGCTTTTCAACTGCTTGTCACCGGGAACACCGTGACAGACCTGGTGGTTGACCGAGGTGCAGATCGATTTCGGATACGGTTTGTAGCCTGACGGGGCGTAGTTGAGTGGAGCCGGGATACAGCCCTGAACATCGACCATGTAGTCGTGACAGAGCTTGTCCAGTTCGCCGGTGGTAACGCCCGGCTTGACGAAAGGAGTAATGAAATCGAGCACTTCGGCCGCCAGGCGACCTGCGACGCGCATTTTTCTGATTTCGTCAGGGGTTTTGATGGTAACGCTCATTGATTTTAGTGTCGTACGAATGGAGTGAAGGGACGAAGGATAAAGTATGGCGGCCGCTTAGGCAATTTAGAGTAATCCTCCAAGGCATCGAAAAATCATCCCTTGGACTGTCATGGCCCTGATGATGAGCATCGTGGGCTTATCGGTGGACAGCTGTCGGCGGCGGAAGTGCTTACCTTAGTCGGTTCACAAGGGTGTTACCAAAGTGGGCGGGAAACTTCCGGAACAAGCCGCGAAGTTCAGGCGCTCTGCGCGACAGAATCGCCAATGACTTCCCGCACTAGGGCGACTTCCGCCGCCGTCCAGGCATGAACGATGAGCACCACGTGGCCGCTACGAATGGCATCCAGCACCAACTCGGATAGTTTTCCGTCTTTCTTCTCTTCGGGCTTTTCGGCGCCGACCGCGGCGCCGATAAAGCCACCGATGAAAGCGCCCCAGCCGAGCATGAACAGCGGCGCGACCAGCGGACTGGCGACGAACAAGGTAACGTTCGCAGCCACCAGCGCCACTTCACCCAAGCCGCCGATGACGGTGCCGACTGCCGCACCAACGGTGCCATCGATCACCACATCCTTCAGTGTGTTGTTGTCGTCAGCCATCTTGCTGTTGCCATCGATCTGGGCATTTTCCACGATATTCATCTGTCCACGCGGCAATCCGCGCTCAACCAACTGGTCGCGCACGGCCCCCGCTTCGACACGACTCGTATAAATCCCACTAACGATATGACTTTGCTCATCCATGGCGGTCTCTCCTGCGCACTGATGAAACATGGAGTGAATCGCATCAGTGCACTGCGCACCCCGTTTCGCGGCCTGGGTGAACCGGAAACCCGGCTCATTACCGGAAAGCAAACACGCTAGCTTGAGTGCTCGGCAATGTCTGTGCGTTAACGAACAGAGCGCGTTGAGCACCGGGCACGGTGGATTGCCGTGTTCGAATCAAGCCAGCTCGTCGGCGTACTGGTGATTGACATCGCGGTGGTGTGCCTCATCAGCACGGACAACGATGATCACGTCGCGCAAACGCGCGCCTGGCGCAAGCTTCCAGTACTCAATAGCGATTTCGGGGGCAGGGACGTTGGCGTAAGTGCCATCGTCTACACCCGCCAGATATTCGGTATAGCTATAGACGGCTTCTTCCTCCAGGTAACCCACGACACGATGCGCGGCCCGTGGTGAAATGACGTAAAGCACAAAGAAGAAATTGTAGAAGACGCCTTGCGCAAGCAGAATCAACAGGCGCTCAAAGCGCGATGGCTGGGCAATATGAATGAAGGTCATCAGATGCATGCGTTCATTCTCGGCTTCGTCAAGAAGCGTGCGAATCCAGCCGTGATCGCTTTCCATTCGGCGCAGGGCCCGCAAATGCTGCAGGGAACCGCCAACCATCCCAGGAACGGCGGCAACGGTTTCCAGCACAACGGCGCGATGGCCGTAACGATGAGCGAAGAAAGTGTCCGCGAAGAAGCGCATGAATTTGACGAATCCATACGCAATCCGGTCGCGAAACACCCTTGGCGCGTAGTGTTTTTGGCCTGTAGGAGTAACTGACATGTCCAGAGTCCTGTGAAGTGTTCTGCTCAAGCCCTGAATTTTGGGGACACGAGAACAGTCGTCTATGCGCTGGCAAACACGAACACCCGCTGCGTTCGACAGCGTAAAGACACTCTGGACAAGGAACGGTTGCAAATGATCCCGGTTTTTCTGGATGACTGAACCGGACCGGGCCGGGAACAGAAGGATTTGACGGCCTGTTTCCCAGCCCGGTGATTACGGGTTCGACCGCTTTACTTCATCCTCGCCAGCAAGCAGTGAGCGTAACCCGACATAGGGTTTTTCAACCACCGTGAACGGTTCAGCCGTAGTTGCTGCGGGAGTCAGGCGTGCCAGTTCTACGGCGAGCTCGTTGTTGCGTGCCTGTTGCTCGGCAACGTCCTTCTCCAGGGCAGTGACCTGATGACGGAGGCGTGCGGTGGCCCACTGCCTGCGGATCACGGTGGGCGAGGACAGCAAGCCCGTGATGAGCACTCCAAGGCCAAGCGCCATCAGTAAGACCAAGGCCAGCGAACCCTCGAATTGCCACAAGGCAATTGTCACGGTTACGGTCACATTGTTCTGCAGCGCGAAGGCGACGGCGCCGATGGCGAAGACAATACCGAAGATCAGCATGAGTTGCATTTTTGACTCCTTTGGCAGTAAAGACGTGTTACGTCGGCAGGAAAATGACTGGATACGGATTTCGAGCGGCTCCGGCCTGTATTCATGAAACTCCCTCACGTGGGTACGGCATCACAGTCATTCCCATCTTCGTCAGTCTGGCCCTGTCCATCCGTACGCGAACGAACATAGGGATGATTTTATTGCCTTGCAGGCCTTAGCGTTGAGCGCTTACGCGCCAAACCACATTGCCCACATCGTCGGCCACAAGCAAGGCGCCCTGCTTGTCGAGTGCCACACCGACCGGGCGGCCGCGCGCATTGCCTTCCGCGCTGAGAAAACCGGTCAGTACATCGATGGGCTCGCCTGCAGGCTTGCCGTTTTCGAAGGGTACGAAGATCACCTTGTAGCCGCTATGCGGCCGGCGGTTCCACGAGCCATGCTGGCCGATGAACATGCCCTGGGCAAAAGGGGCAGGCAGCGAGGTGCCGGCGGAGGAGGCCAGTCCCAGCGGGGCGGTGTGCGGCCCCAGGGCGTAATCCGGTGCAATCGCCCTGGCTACCAGCTCGGGTCGCTGAGGTATCACACGGTCGTCGATATGCTGGCCGTAGTAGCTGTAGGGCCAGCCGTAAAAACTGCCGTCGCGTACCGAAGTCAGGTAGTCGGGAACCAGATCGCTACCGAGTTCGTCGCGCTCGTTCACCACCGTCCATAAAACGCCGCTGTGAGGCTCCCAGGCCAGCCCATTCGGATTGCGCAGGCCGGAGGCAAAGATGCGGTGCTCACCACTTCGGATATTCACCTCCCAGATGGCGGCGCGGTCCGTCTCGGCTTCCATGCCGCGTTCGCCCACGTTGCTGTTCGAACCCACGGTTACATAGAGTCGGGTTCTGTCCTGGGTGGCGATGAGATTCTTGGTCCAGTGATGGTTGATCGGGCCAGCAGGCAGATCCAGTACTTTGATGCCGGGCGCGCTGATGCGCGTGTCACCGGCAGCGTAAGGGAAGGCCACTACAGCATCGGAATTGGCCACGTAGAGCGTGTTGCCCACCAGTGCCATGCCGAAGGGCGAGTTCAGTCCTTCCAGCAGCGCCGAACGCTGATCCGCAATGCCGTCGCCGTCGGTGTCGCGCAGCAAGGTGATGCGGTTGGCGCTGGGCACGGTAGCACCCGCCCGTTTCATCATCAGACCCATCAGCCAACCCTTGATGCCCTTGCCATCTTCGGGCTTGGGTGGGGCATTGCTCTCCGCCACCAGCACATCACCGTTGGGCAGCACAAGCAACCAGCGGGGATGATCAAGTCCGCTGGCGAAGGCGGCCACGCGCGTACCCGGGGCGGCCTGCGGTGCCGCACCCGACGGCCAGCCTTGGGCCGGCGCAATATTAACGGTCGGAAACAGCGTTTTGTGCGGTGGAGGCAGCGTCGGCCTGGCCCCGGTTCCGGCCGAGACGGGCAAGGTGGCCATTTCACCACAGGCGGTGAGGGCCAGAATCGCCACGCCGATCAACGAGGCCTTCAAGCACGGGCGCAACGGCCTGAGTGCGGAACGGGAGCGATCCATCACCGTCGCACCATCAAAGGTTGGGCTTGCCGAACTCATCTGCATCTCCTCGACAGGGTGAATGAACGCGCTCAATTTTTCAGTTTCCGGTTCGTCGGCGTTGACGCCGTTGTTCCTTCGGCAATCTACAGTTTTTCATGCGCCCGCCTGAGCTGTCCGTACGATAGCGAACAGACAGAGTTCATTTACTCGACTAAATTCACGTGGCGACCTAATCGCAAAACCTACGGAAAAAAGGAGATCCACCATGACTGAAAAAACCGCCAGCGTTCACTGGGAGGGCCAGGGCAAGAAGGGCCTGGGCACGATCAGCACCGAGACCGGTGCGCTGAAGCAATACCCCTACGGCTTCGCCAGTCGCTTTGAGGATGATCGGCGCGGAACCAACCCCGAGGAAATTCTGGGTGCAGCTCACGCCGCGTGTTTCACGATGGCTTTTTCGTTTGCCTGTGACAAGGCCGGGCTGGCAACAACCATGATCGACACGAAGGCCAGCGTACGTCTGTCCAAACTGGGCGAAGGTTTTGTCATCGACCGCATTGCGCTGACGATGGAGGCCACGGTACCCGGCATCGATGATGCGAAATTTCAGGAGATCGCCGCGACGGCCAAGCGCGAATGCCCGTTGTCGAAGGCATTGGCCAGTGTTCCTGAAATCACGTTACAGGCGACGCTGAAATAGATGATTCGGTAAGCAAGATCGCTCCGGGAGCAGTTCACCAATCCCGGAGCCAGTGATTGAGAGGGGTTGCGCACTGTCCTGTGGAAGAAAAAAGGCTCAACAGGTAGCCGAAATGCCACAGGTCAAAACCCGAAACGCGGGTAATACTGGAATGTCTTTTGTTTTTTGGGCGCGGCATAAAAAGCGATGAACAGAATCTATCTTGGCCGGCTACCGGAAAACGACCCGCTTCACGGCTATCTGCAGCATGACATGCAGCCGCAAATTACGGGCGTGTCGGCGAGTTCGACCTACCGTGTGTTCAGGCTCAACGGCTCAAACGACGTGTACCTGTACGAAGACCGCAATACCGGAACCAAGCTCATCGGCAAGTTCTTTCTTTCATCAAGAAAGAAGGATGCAGAGAAGGCGGCTTCGCACCTGACCAATGAATTCGACAATCTCAGCATGATGCGCGACTACGGGCTGACCGGGTATCCCCATCATGTCGCAAGGCCGCTCGGTCGAAACTATGCGATGAACGCGCTTCTGGTCACGGAAGACTGCGAGGGCGTGCTCCTCAGCGATGTGATTCTGGAGGCGATCGAGAGCAGAGATCATGGCAAGCTCTATCAAAAACTGACCGCCCTCGCGTACTTCCTGTCGTCCTTTCACAACCGGACGGCCACAGGGCAGGGAGTCGAGTTCGATCAGGACTGTGATTACATGAATACGCTGATCGACAGGTTGCTTAGAATCCGTGCAATCGATGACGGCAAGGCCAGCGAGTTGTACTGGTTGCGCGACCAGTGGCGCAACCAACCGAGAATGTGGGAAGACCAGAAGGTCGTCGTACATGGCGACGCCACACCGGATAACTTCCTGTTCGGTGATGGACTGGCCGTCATGGCGTTCGATCTGGAGCGAACCAAACGCGGTGATCGGGTTTTCGACACCGGCCGTATCGCCGGAGAACTCAAGCATTTCTTTCTGCGCGCAACCGGCAACACGACAGCTGCGGAACCCTTTATCGGCCACTTCCTCTGGGAATACGCCTGCCATTTCCCGAACCGCGATAGCGCGTTTCAATCGATAACCGGAAGAACGCCGTTCTACATGGGCATTACGCTCCTGCGTATTGCGCGAAACAATTGGATCGAGGCAAAACACCGTTATCGCCTGATCGGCGAGGCCGTCGAATGCCTGAGGAGATTTTGAATGATCGTCAAAGGCATTATTTTCGATGTCAATGGAACGCTTACCGATATCCAGACGAACGAGTGGCACGACGATGTGTACCGTGTCATCAGCAATGTTCTGTCCTATCAAGGCATCTTGCTTGATCCGACCGTCGTCAAGTTTTTCTACTTCCAGGGAATGAAGGAGCAGCGTGCGGCATGCGTTGACCGCTACCCGGAATACGATGCCATCGCTATTTTTCGCGAGATCATCGCGCAGCATTCGACGGACTTCACGCGTGCACTGCCGGCTGAGAAACTTGAACAGCTTCCGGGTTTTCTTGCCGAAACGCACCGTGCCGCCTCGCGCTTTCGCCTGCAACGCTATCCGGGCGTGGAGGAAACCATCCGGCATCTACACCAGAACTATCATCTGACCTTGATTTCCGATGGTCAGACCGCCTACGCCATCCCGGAACTGAACGCGGTAGGGCTCTCCGGCTACTTTGATCCGATCATCATCTCGGGAACCTACGGGTACCGCAAGCCCGACGAGCGCCTGTTCAGAACAGCATTGACGGCCATGAAAATGAATCCCTCAGAGGTTCTGTATGTTGGCAACGACATGTACCGTGATGTGTATGGAGCGCAAAGACTCGGCATTAAAACGGTCTTCTTCAAGTCCAATCAGGGAACACAGGAAAAGGAGGGCGTAAAGTCCGACTACATTATTTACAGTTTTCCCGAGTTGCTAAACGCCATCCGATTCTTTGAGAACCCATAGAGGCAGCCGTGACCACTCCAAATTCAGTTCTACCAGACGTCCTTGACGCAGGCCAGACCAAAGACGGCACCGAGCCGGCAGATCAGCCCCGCGTTGTGCTGCATACGACCGTGGATGTGCGCAGTGTGTCGCTGGTCGTGTTGGCCACGCTGGCGGGCGTGTTCATGCTGCACTGGGCCAGCGCCGTTTTCATACCGGTGCTGGTTGGCCTGCTCTTCAGTTACGCCATGTCGCCGGTGGTGAACTGGCTGCACCTGCGCCGCATTCCGCGCGCGTTGAGCGCCGCAGTATTGATAACGGGCATTGTTGGCGGCATTGGCGCGGCCGGGTATTCGCTAAGCGACGATGCGAACCGGCTGATCTCGTCGTTGCCGGTGGCCGCACAAAAACTGCGCCACGTCGTTCGCGCCTTGCCCGGCAAGTCAGACAACGCGCTGGAAACCGTACAGAAGGCTGCCGCTCAGCTGGAGCAAGCAGCCGAAGAAGCGAGCCGTGATCAACCGGTCAGTCGCGGGGTACAACGGGTGCAGATCGAAAAGCCGAGATTCGACATCAAGGACCATCTCTTGATCGGCACTCTCGGTGTGCTGGGCATGTTGTACCAGATCGGGATGGTGGCGCTGATTTCCTTCTTCCTGATGGTTTCGGGAGACCGTTTCAGGCTGAAGCTGGTCAAACTCGCCGGTCCCACATTCAGCAAGAAAAAGATCACGCTGCAGGCGCTCAATCAGATCAACGAGCAAATTCAGCGCTACATGCTGGTGCAGCTATTCACCAGCCTTCTGGTGGGCGTCGCCACCTGGCTGTGTTTCCTGGCGATCGGAATGGAGAATGCGGCGGTATGGGGCATTGCCGCCGGCGTGCTCGACCTGATCCCCTTCATCGGCAACGCGATCATAACGACCAGTTCGATGCTGGTGAGTTTCCTTCAGTTCGGCACACTGGAGATGTCACTGCTGGTTGGAGGCATTTCACTCGTACTTCATAGCATCGAAGCCTTTCTGCTCACACCCTGGCTGACCAGCCGCGCCAACAAGATGAACCCGGTCGCCATCTTCGTCGGGGTGTTTGCCTGGGGCTGGCTCTGGGGCGTCTGGGGGCTGTTGCTCGGGGTGCCGATTCTGGTGGTTATCAAGGCCGTTTGCGACCGGGTTGACGACCTCAAACCGGTGGGCGAATTTCTCGGCGCCTGAATGCGGGCTGCCACACCGCTCTGCGTGGAGATTTGCGCCCCGCTACCCGTCAAGGATTGATTGCGGGCTGCGATGGACTCAGAGCAGGAGCCGTCTCTCGTGGATTTCAGCGGTCGCAATGTGCGCAATGCGCACAATTTCCGCCGCGATATCCTCAGGCGCCAAGATAAAATCGATGCACCCACTGGCAATTGCGCTCTCCGGCATGTCGGGTTGCTTCGCCGTGCTCAGCTTCTGCGCGATGGTAATGCCGCCAGCTTTTCTAATGTCGCACAGCGCTGCGGCACCGTCGCCATCGTAGCCAGAGACAATGACGGCAATCAGCTTGCCGCTCCAGTGACGGGCCAGTGAACGGAGAAAAACCGTGATCACATCGGGCCAGCCCCGAGGTTTTGATAGCGGCTTGAGATGGAACTCACCCTGATCAACGTGCAAATCCCGATCTGCAGGAATGATAAACACGTGATCCGGTTCGATTAACAAACTATCCGTGATGACTTCAACCGGCATCGTGGTGTAGCGAGGAAGAACCTTATGGAGTTGAGTCGGAATGTGCCTGAGGTGATTGACGATGACGATAGCGACCCCCATGTCACTCGGAAGATTTTGCAATAGTCGACTATAGGCGTCGAGGCCTCCGGCCGAACCGCCAACGCAAACAACAGGAAAATTTGTCACCGAGGGACCCATGTTGATTGACCTCTATATTAC
>JANNNT010000076.1:0-11695 GCA_031398685.1 Rhodocyclaceae bacterium
GTCACTCGTCGAAGATCGCCAAAAGGCATTGCGCATCTTGCTGCGTGAACCTAAATCTGTGACTTGAAATGATCCCCGCCGACGTCGCCAGCCGCCTGCAGGTCTCTGCCGACACCGCACTACGGCCAGTCGCACCCGCGCAGGAAATCGCCGACAAGCTCTCCGGTCTGGTGGCCGGCCAGAAGGTCATGGCGGAAATTCAGTCCATGCTGCCCAACGGCACCTACCGGGCCATGATCAACCAGCGCAGTGTCACCCTGGCCTTGCCTTTTTCTGCCAAGAGCGGCGATGCACTTGAGCTTCTGGTTACGGAATCCGATGGCAAACTGACACTGGCTGTTGTCGCACGCCCGGAAGGAGAAGGAGGCAAGCCAGCCACCTCCACAACGTTGAGCCGTACCGGCCAATTGATCAGCACGCTTTTTTCCGGCGCCCGCGAGGCTAAAGGCGGTCAGGCAGCACTGCCGTTGAACGGCAATCAGCCGATTACCGGCGCCCCGCCCAACAACGCACAGGACATGCTGCCCTTGCTCAAGCAGGCGATCAGCCAAAGTGGCATGTTTTACGAATCGCACCAGGCCGAATGGGTCGAGGGCCGTTTTGCGAAATCGGCGCTGCTGCAGGAACCCCAGGGAAAGCTGTCTTCACCTTCCGCATTCGCGTCAGTGGCCGCTGACGAACAGGCCAGCGCCGCACATCCGCAAACTCCCGGCGCAGCAAATTCAGGCGCGCCGGTGGCCACGGCTCGCTTGGCCACGGACGCAACGCAAGCTCAAAGTAGTGGCGTTGATGGCAGCAAATCGGGAGCCACCCAGACGCAGGGGCAGATGGTTGCGCCTCAAACGCAAGCGGTTGTCCAGCAGCAACTGGATGCTTTGGCAACACAGAATTTCGCCTGGCAGGGCCAAGTTTGGCCAGGCCAGGAAATGCGCTGGGAAATTGACGAGGATGCGGCCCGATACGGACAAGAGGGCGACAAAGCCGCCGAAAAATGGACAACGCGCCTGAATCTGACACTTCCCAATCTTGGCGAAATCGTCGCTCAGATACGACTGCAGGGCAACCAGGTCAGTCTGACGATGAGTACGGGCAAGTCCGAAACACGCGAGTTAATTCGCGCTTCGAGCCTGGCGCTGAGAAGTCAGCTTGATGAAGCGGGCCTCACACTGGCCTCGATGGGCGTCGATGCTGTGACAGAAAGCAAACCGAATGGCCAAGCGGGAGCATGACCCACTCAAGAGCGCTGTCGCTCTAGCCTACAGCCAGGCGGATGCCGCGCCACGGATTGTTGCCAAGGGACGCGGTGTCATCGCCGAAAATATTATATCCAGAGCGCGAGAACACGGCGTTTATGTCCACGAATCGCCGGAGATGGTTTCCCTGCTCATGCAGATCGATCTCGATCAGCGTATTCCAGCGCAACTCTATGTCGTCGTTGCGGAATTGCTGGCCTGGATCTATCGCCTGGAAAGCGGCCAGCCGGTTGCTACGGCCCCTGTTCTTTCGGCGCTTCCGGACGAGCTGGAAAAACGCTAGCCGCGAGAGCATTCCACCACCAAAATAACCGATTGGTGCGCCTTGCAGCCTCATCCGCCGTTGCGACCCTCTTATTTTTCGCCTTATGCCACCCTGTTTACGTCTTTCATTTCTCCTGCGGAGAAATTGCATTAAAATTGTTGCGCACCCGATATCAGGATAAAAAATGGAAGAGACTGAAGTTCTGGCTGAGCCTGAACACACCCCGCCTCAATTTGAACTCGAGCAATCCGCTGACTACAGCCAGTTCCTGCTGCACTCGACGTCGGAGATCCTGGCTGTGCTTCGCTCCTTGATTCAAAAAGGTGCGATGATTACCGTTCATTTCGATCAGGGCCAGTCTTTCCTGCTCACTACGATGCTCGCCCTGCGCCCGGACAATCGCGAGTTCATCCTCGACCTCGGCAGTAATGAGGAGATGAACCGCAAGGCGCTTCTGGCCGGCAAGCTGATTTTCACGACGATCATCGACAAGGTGAAAGTTCAGTTCAGCCTGAGCAAACTGGCGCAAACGCAGCACGAGGGGCGCGCTGCTTTTCTCGGCACCATGCCAGAAACCCTGCTACGACTGCAGCGGCGCGAGTATTTCCGGCTTTCAACCCCGATTGTTACCCCGGTCAAACTCATCACCATCACCAGAAAGCCAGACAATAGCGCGCTGCAAGTCGAACTCCCACTGCTGGATGTCAGCGGTGGCGGCGTCGGCCTGATGGCGCCACTCAACCACGCCCAACTTTTTGAGAGGGGCGACACGCTGAGTGACTGCAAAATGATGCTGCCTGAGGAAGGTTTGCTGGTTGTTACGCTCTGCGTACGCAACCTGTTTGACGTCTCAACGCGGAGCGGGTCGCACTATGTTCGCATGGGATGCGAATTTGTTAACTTGCCCGCTTCCCGACTGACCATGGTTCAACGTTACATCACTCGCATCGAGCGCGAACGCAAGGCAAAACTGAGCGGCCTGGCCTAAAGCGACAACGGCACCTCAAGGGTGCCGTTGCTCAGTCCCGCGCGCAAAACCTGGCTATATCTGCATGTTCAACACGTCGTGATAAGCGGTAACAAGCTTGTTGCGCACCTGTACCATTTCCTGAAATGAGACATTGGCCTTTTGTAGAGAGATCATGACGTCGTGCAGATTGGCATTGCTGTCGCCGGCGGCAAAATTTGCCGCCATGCCTTCCGCCTGCAACTGCGTCTGATTAACCTGGTCAATCGAATTCTGCAGGATCTGAGCAAAGTCCGTCCCACCCGCCGGGGCGCTCTGCGCCTCGGACACACGGCCACCCGCCTGCACCGCCGTCGCTCGCAAAACACTTAACATCTGATCAATACCCTTGGTATCCATTGGCTTCTCCAAACACTCGTCACACTGACCAACGCAAAAAACGCGCCAGACCGGCTACTCTATCACTCGTTGAACAAACCCGCTTCCCGAAACTGTTTGAGTTTGTAACGCAAGGTTCGTTCCGACATCCCCAGGCGCTCGCCGGCAAGTTTGCGCGATCCATCAACCGAGGCCAGCGTTTCCAGAATGTGTTCTCGCTCAAGATCTCTCATGTTATCGGTTTTTGATCCGTCAGACGGTGCCATCGGGGCGGCAGTACCCGGGCCGGCCGCGCTAGCGTCCAGCCTTACTCCACTGGTCGCTAACACCGAGGCCGACAGATGCAGCGCGTCGACTTCAACGACCTCGCCCGAGGCAAAAATCACGGCACGCTGCATGACATTTTCCAGTTCTCGCACATTACCCGGCCAGCCATGTCCAATCAAAGCCGTTTCGGCGGAAGGCGAAAGCTGCAGGCCGGGTCGCCCGGAACGACCGCCGTGCTCCGCCAGAAAATGCCTCGCCAGCGGAACAATGTCGTCAGGACGCTGACGCAAGGCTGGAATCAATAACGGGAAAACGTTGAGCCGGTAATAGACGTCTTCGCGTAAAACGCCCTTGGCCACGGCCTCGGCCATGTCTCGATTGGACGTGGCGATGATGCGAATGTCGAGCGCGACCGGTTTCTTGCCACCGACCCGCTCGACCTCACGCTCCTGCAGAACGCGCAAGAGTTTCGCTTGCAACCCCAGGGGCATCTCGGTCACTTCATCGAGCAAGAGCGTGCCGTATTGCGCTTGCTCGAACTTTCCCGCCTGTGCCTGCTGTGCACCGGTGAAAGCGCCTTTCTCGTAGCCAAAAAGCGTGGCCTCAAGCAGGCTGTCTGGAATGGCCGCACAGTTGATGGCAACGAATGGCCCTGCCCGCCGTGCCGAATGATTATGGATGTATTTCGCAACCACTTCCTTGCCCACACCACTTTCCCCGGTCAGCAATACCGTCGTATCGGTCTGCGCGACGCGCGTCGCCAAGGCAAAGAGATTGCGACTAACCGGGTCGCTGGCGATCACCCGGTCATCATCCATCGCTTCCGGCAGCCGGTAGCGCGCCACATGTTCAAGCAGTGCCTTGGGCTCGAAGGGCTTGAGCAGGAAATCGCAGGCTCCGGAACGCATGGCCTCAACCGCCCGATCGACATCGGCATACGCCGTCATCAACACCACGGGAAGGTGCGGGAACCGGCTGCGAATCTCCTTGAGCAGGGTAATGCCATCCATCGGCATCATGCGCACATCGCTCACCACCAGCGCTACGGCCTGCGCGCTGAGCAGTTTTAGCGCATCCTCTCCTCCCGCTGCTGAAACGACAGCCTGCCCGGCGAGTTCGAGCGTATCGCACACCGCTTCGCGCAAATTGGGGTCGTCTTCAACAACCAGTATCGGTAATCCCTTAGCCATTATTTTCCAGTAGTTATTGCTCTGCCGCCGAGCCGACGGGTAGCCGCATGATGAATTCCGACCCATCACCCGGGATCGAACTGACCTCAATGGTGCCCCCGTGAGCGTGCGTAACACCAAGTGCTATTGCCAGTCCAAGCCCGGTGCCCTGGCCACGGGTCGTAAAGAAGGGCTCGAAAATCCTTAACTGCGCTTCCGGGGCGATCCCCTGCCCGGTATCGCACACGCTGACCCTCAGTTGCTGCCCGACGATGGTCGCACTTAATCTGACCGCACCGGCACCTTCATTACGCACCTCGCAAGCCTGCAGAGCATTTTCCAGCAGGTTCAAAAGCGCGCCCCCCAGAGCCTTGCGACTACCCGTGATTATAGAGTCACCCACTTCGGAGGCCACACTGAAACTGACGCCTTTTTCCAGACACAAGGGCTCCATCGTCTGAGCGGCTTCAGCGATCAGCGATGCAGCGGGGATGACATCGCGACCAATGCTCTCGCCACGCGCGAAAAGCAGTACATCCTGAATCAGTCGCTCAAGGCGTTTCAGTTGCTCAGTCGCTTTGCCGGCAAAGCGCGTACGCGCGGCATCGGAGAGTTCGGGCTGGGTCAGGTTCGAGCTATAGAGCAAGGCGGTAGCCAGCGGCGTACGCAACTGGTGCGCCAATGACGCAGCCATCTCTCCCATCGCGGCCAGGCGCTGATTACGCTCGACATTGGCTTTGAGTTCATGGGCGACCGTAATGTCGTGAATCAGCAACAGGCGACCTCCCGATGAATCAAGCGGACTCTCGGCAATTGAAACGCGCCGATCTCCAAGCTGCCACTCGTCCGGTGCGTCGGTTGCCACCAGCATCGTCTCTGCCAGCAACGGCCAATCGCTGCCGATGATGGCAGCGACACCAAGCATTTCCCGGGCAACCGGATTGGCTTCACTGACCGCCGCTGTGCTGTCGAGAACGACCACACCGGCGGGCAAGGCATTGAGCAGCAGGGAAAGGCGTTCGGAAAGCGCTTCCTTCTCCTGGTATTGTCGGCGCAACTCGCCGTTGGCCACGGCCAACTCAGTGGTCAGTGATTCAACGCGAGCTTGCAGCCCCTCATAAGCCTGAGTGAGTTCAAGCGAAACCTGATTAAATACGTCAAAAGCACGCTGTAGTTCCTGAGCCTTCAAATCGGGGACCGCTATTTGTGCCGCATCACTCATTGGAAGGGAAATCCCGTGCATTTAACAGCTACAATAGTAGAATAATTCTTAGCACTTTTCGCTTTTTGCTTGATTAATCGCAGAGTTCACCCATTATCACAAGCATGGCGGCAACCGGAACCACTACCAGAACACCAGCAGACGCAGAGAATCTGACTGATCGCCTGCGCTTCGCACTGACACGCTTGAGCAACCAGCAAAAAGTTCTGCTGATGGTTGCACTTGCCGCTGTCATTGCGCTTCTCGTGGCCAGCAGCACTTGGCTCAAGCAGGCTGACTATCGCATCGTTTTCTCCAACATTTCTGAACGTGACGGCGGTGCCATCATCGCCTCCCTCGATCAGATGAATGTTCCCTACAGATTCAGTGACAGCGGCGGTGCCATCCTGGTCCCTGGCGGCAGGGTGCATGAAGTTCGCCTGCGCCTTGCCACACAAGGGCTACCCAAGGGCGGCGGCGTCGGTTTTGAACTGATGGAGAATCAGAAGTTCGGCATCAGCCAGTTTGCCGAACAGGTCAATTATCAGCGCGGGCTTGAGGGTGAGTTGTCACGGACGATCCAGTCGATTGGCGCGGTTCAGGTCGCGCGCGTTCATCTGGCCATTCCCAAGCCGACGGTTTTCGTTCGTGAAGACATGAAGCCCTCGGCCTCCGTATTGCTCAACCTTTACCCCGGACGCTTGCTGGAACCTTCGCAGATCGCCGGCATCCAGAATCTGGTCGCTGCCAGCGTACCTAATCTTGCGGTATCCGGTGTCACCATCATCGACCAAAGTGGGGCAATGCTCTCGCAACTGAAGAGCAAACTGATGGAGGCCGGACTTGACCCAACACAAATCAACTACGTACGGGAAATCGAGGCCAGTGCCATCAAGCGGGTAGATGACATTCTCCTGCCAATCGTTGGCCAGGGTAACGCCCGCGTTCAGATTGCCGCTGATGTGGATTTTTCGCAGAACGAGCAGACGGCCGAAACGCACCGCCCGAACACCACGCCGCCGGATATCAGCATACGCAGCCAGCAGACCAGCGAATCGGCGAGCACTACGCCGTCGGCACAGGGTGTTCCGGGGGCACTGAGCAACCAGCCGCCGGTACCAGCCACCGCCCCGGTGACTCAGCCAGCCGTACCCGGCACGGGTCCGGCGGCAACTTCAGGCCCTCCGATACCCGGCCAGCTTAACGCGGCCGGTGTTCAGGCAGCGATTTCCAGCGTCGGCCAGCCGATCAATACGCGCAAGGACGCAACGATCAACTACGAAATCGACAAGACCATCCGTCACACCAAACAGGCGATCGGCACGATCAAGCGACTGTCAGCTGCTATTGTGGTCAATCACCGCAAGGATGCCAAAGGCCTCTCCAAACCACTGGCTGACACTGAACTCAAACAGATCAACGATCTGGTCAGGGAGGCCATGGGCTTCAACAAGGATCGCGGCGATACGGTCTCGGTGGCCAACGCGCCCTTCTCGTCCATTGACCGTATTGATCTGGAAATCCCGCTCTGGAAGGACCCCGAGATTCTCTCGTTGATCAAGGAACTCTTTAAATACATCGCCATTGCCGCCATCATCGCCTACCTGATATTCAAGATCGTTATCCCGCTGGGCAAAGCCATGCTTGAACCACCACCGAAGCAGGCGAGCAGAACTTTGGGCGGCAACGTTAACATCGTCGACGATGAAAACGACGCGGCAAATCGGGCGCCTTCAGCCGCCGAGTCACTGGAACGAAAACTCGCGCAGGCACGTGATCTCGCGCAGCAGGATCCGAAGGTTGTCGCCAATATAATCAAGGACTGGACGAGCGCCAATGCCAGTTGATGACGGTGTAGAAAAAAGCGCCATTCTACTCATTGCACTGGGTGAAGACTTCGCCTCCGAAGTACTCAAGCACCTTGGTCCAAAGGATGTCCAGAAACTTGGGCATGCCATGGCGGCGCTGAAATCAGTGCCCCGCGCGCGGTTGGAGGATGTCCTGGCGGATTTCCAGAAAACTGCCAACGAATCAGCCGCGGTTCACGTGGATACGGATGCCTATGTCCGCGCGGTACTGACCAAAGCCCTGGGCGACGACAAAGCGGCGAACCTGATTTCGCGCATCCTTCAGGGCGGTGACACCAACGGTATTGAAGGACTCAAGTGGATGGATGCCCCGACCGTTGCCGATCTGATCCGCAACGAACATCCGCAGATCATTGCCACCATTCTGGTCCACCTTGAAAACGATCATGCGAGCGATATTCTCAACCATTTCACTGAACGCTTGCGTAACGATGTCGTGCTGCGCATTGCAACGCTTGAAGGCATCCAGCCCGAAGCGCTGAAAGAGTTGAATGACGTCATGCTTCGCCTGCTTTCAGGTTCGGCCAACATGAAGAAATCGGCCATGGGCGGCGTGCGTGCAGTCGCTGAAATCCTGAATTTCATGGGTACCGCCAATGAAACCACGGTAGTGGATTCGATCCGTGAATACGACCCTGACCTCGCACAAAAGATTCTCGACGAAATGTTCGTCTTCGAAAATCTGCTTGATCTCGACGACCGCGGCGTTCAGTTGCTTCTGCGGGAAATCCAGTCCGACTCGCTGATTCTGGCCATGAAAGGCGCTTCCGAGCCTTTGCGCGAGAAAATTTTCAAGAACATGTCACAGCGGGCTTCTGAAATGCTGCGTGAAGATCTCGAATCGCGCGGCCCGGTACGTCTCTCGGAAGTCGAAGGCGAGCAGAAGGAAATCCTCAAGATCGTCCGCCGTCTGGCCGACGAAGGCCAGATCGTGCTTGGCGGCGCGGGTGGCGAGGAAATGATCTGAGCGCCTTGCAGCCATGACCGGCTTCGTCCCCAAGGAGAAGCTCACCGCTTACCAGCGCTGGGAGGTCGCCGCCTTCGACGAGGCCGAGCAGGCCGCTGCACGTGCGGCCAAATCAGCGTCCACGACAACAGAAACCCCGGATCAGGGCGAACACCTGCCACTGGTCCTGCCGACTGCGGCTGACATCGAGCGCATGCACATTGAAGCCCATGAGCAGGGTTACGCTGCCGGCTATGAAGAAGGTATCGCTGAAGCCCGAACCAGCGCGGCAAGCATTGATGCCGTGATGTTGAGCCTGCAGCAGTCGATCAAGGAACTTGATCAACACGTTGCCGACCAGTTGCTGGCCACCTCCGTGGAAATCGCCAACCAGATGTTGCGTCAAAGTCTGCGCGTCCAACCGGAACTGCTACTCCCCGTGGTCAGGGAAGCCGTTGCTGCACTTCACCCGCACTCCGGTCACCCGGCGCTTTTCGCCCACCCCGACGACGTAAAACTGATCCGCACCCAACTTGGCGACCAACTCGCGCACAACAACTGGCGAATTATCGAAGATCCCACGCTGACCGCCGGTGGATGTCGCGTGGAGCTCGGCGCCAGTGAAGTCGACGCAACCATTGAGACGCGCTGGCGGCGTGTTATCGAGTCCATCGGCATCAGCCAGGAGTGGCTGAGCGATAAGCCGTGAAATTCTTGCCATGAGTAACATCGATCAAAATAAACATCTGGCACGCTGGCGCAGCTTTCTCGATAACTGCCGTGAAGCCGCCAGCCAGTCGACTCCACTATTGCCCAGCGGCCACCTGACACGCATTAACGGCCTGGTCATGGAAGCGTCCGGCCTCAAGTTGCCGCTGGGCAGTTCGTGCCGGATTCATCCCGTTGGCGGTTCGCCCATCGAAGCCGAAGTGGTCGGCTTCAACGGTGAGCGGCTTTTCCTAATGCCGTCCGAGGATGTTTACGGACTATCACCCGGCGCCAAGGTCGTTGCTGTTGAGTCCCCCAGCGTACCTCCAAAAATTGGACAAGTCCCGCTCGCCAGAAGGCGCGCGGTTGATCGCGCCAAACTTCTCCCGGTCGGCGACGCACTGCTTGGCCGCATCCTTGATGGCGCTGGCCGTCCGCTCGACAAACTCGGCCCACTCAACGCAGAAACTCTGCGTCCGCTACAAGGTCGCCCGGTCAACCCGATGTCGCGTGCGCCGATTGAACAGTCGCTGGACGTTGGTGTGCGCGCCATCAATGCGCTGCTGACCGTCGGCCGTGGGCAGCGCATGGGGCTTTTTGCCGGTTCGGGTGTCGGCAAGAGCGTCCTGCTCGGCATGATGGCCCGCTACACTTCGGCGGAGGTCATTGTCGTCGGTTTGATTGGCGAGCGCGGTCGCGAAGTGAAGGAATTCATCGAGCAGATTCTTGGTGAAGAAGGTCTGCGCCGGTCGGTCGTCGTCGCCGCACCGGCAGACGTTAGTCCGCTGATGCGGCTGCAAGGTGCCGCGTATGCCACATCGATTGCCGAGCATTTTCGCGACCAGGGCCGGCATGTCCTGCTGATCATGGATTCGCTGACACGCTACGCCATGGCACAACGCGAGATTGCCTTGGCCATCGGCGAGCCGCCGGTCACCCGGGGCTACCCGCCTTCGGTTTTTGCACGGCTACCGCAACTGGTCGAGCGCGCGGGTAATGGCGCGGATGGGGGTGGATCGATCACCGGTTTCTATACCGTACTGGCTGAAGGTGACGACCAGCAGGATCCGATTGCCGATGCGGCACGCGCCATCCTCGATGGTCACGTGGTTCTTACGCGGACGCTGGCCGACGCCGGGCATTATCCGGCAATCGATATCGAACAGTCGATCTCACGCGCCATGGTCAATCTGATCACGCCGGACCATTTTGAGCAGATCCGTCACTTCAAGCAGCTTTTTTCGCGTTATCAGCGTTCGCGTGATCTGATCAGCGTTGGCGCCTATGCTGCCGGCTCCGATCCCCTGCTCGACCAGGCCATCAGACTCTACCCCGCGTTTGAAGGTTTTCTGCAGCAAGCGCTGAGCGAGCGCGCGGATTTTGATAGCAGCGTTGATCGTCTCTACGCCTTGTTCGGTGCTCACCGCTGAGTTCGGACATGGCCAAGCCGTTTTCTCTCCAGACCGTACTTGAATTGATGCAGGTACGCGCCGACGAAGCAACGCAACACCTCGCGCGATTAATTGCCACTGAGCGTGATGCAAAAAGCAAACTTGAGATGTTGCTACAGTACCGTGACGAATACGCCGCACGTTTTCGGCAAGCGGCCCAGAACGGAATAAGCCAGCGCGAATGGCACAATTATCAGGAATTTCTTAACCGCCTTGACGAAGCCATCAAAGCACAGCGACAGTCTGTCTCCGTGCAAACACAGAATACGGCTGCTGGCCAGGCAAATTGGAAGCAGCAACGTACGAAACTCAAGGCGTTCGACACGCTTTCCGAACGACACTACGCCAGCGAAAATGCCCAAGAACTAAAACGGGAACAAAAAACTCAGGACGAATTTGCTGCACGCAGCAAAGAGGACAACGGAACGCCGTAGTCCAGTTATCGACCATAACTCCACCGCCTTCTGTCTGGCACAAAGATTGCTCACACTAGCGCAACACTTGCCAACAAGGATAAGACAATGTCCGTTACCATTGTTTCCCCGCTGCCCAATCTGAAACAAACAGTAGCAGCCGATAACACGGCCACCAAGGCCGATGTTAGCGACAGTACGGTCGCCGATCAGGACTTTGCAAGTTTGCTGCAAGGGCAAATGGCCCCCGTCTTGCCAACCACGCTCCCCGAATCAACCGTACAAACAGATTTGCCTGTAGCTGACGCCACTCAAACCGATGCTGCTGCACTCGTTGCAGCACTGGGGTTCGTGCCGCTGGAGCAGCGGCGAACCGACACGACACAAGTCACGGATGCAATGAAAACACTGCAGGCAGCGGTAAGCGCTGTGCAGATCCCGAAAGGAGAAACCGAGTCTGTCATGACTGAGCCCGTGTTATCCGAAACACCGGCCGCTGATGACAAACCGGCAAAATTTGCCGCACCTACCCTGGTTGTGCCAAACGCTGAGACCGTAAAAACCAAGAGTGCTTTGACCGAGACGCTTCCGAACACTATCTCGGCCCTCTCGACCAACACGCCAACAAACGCGAATATTCCCTCAGTCAACCGTGAGGTCTCGTTATCCGTTCCAACACCCGTCCGCGACCAAGGTTGGGCAGGAGATTTCGGCCAAAAAATCGTGTGGCTCGCCAGCAACGACAAACAGTCTGCGCAAATCACCCTCAACCCGCCGCAAATGGGGCCGATAGAGATATCGTTGAACCT